>NZ_JACJLC010000020.1 GCF_016901955.1 Pseudoflavonifractor phocaeensis | reverse complement strand
CGCCCCACCCGCCTGCTCTGCCGGGACGCCCCCTCATCCGGCCCTGCGGGCCACCTTCCCCCCTGTGGGGGGAAGGTCAGGGGCGCAAAAAGGGCCGCCGGAGGATCTCCGGCGGCCCTGATACAGGCAAAACAGGATTTACTTGATGGGCTCGCCGGCGGCCTTCTTGGCCTTGATCTCCCGGAGGGCGTCCCGATAGGACAGGTTGACCCGGCCCTTCTCGTCGATATCGGTGACCTTGACCCAGATCATGTCGCCGATGTTGACCACGTCCTCCACCTTCTCCACCCGGCGCTCGGCCAGCTTGGAGATGTGGACCATGCCGTCCTTGCCGGGGGCCAGTTCCACGAAGGCGCCGAACTGGAGGATGCGCACCACCTTGCCGTAGTAGAGGGCGCCCACCTCGGGCACGAATACGATGGTCTCGATGGTCTTTTTGGCAGCGTCGCAGGAGGCCTTGTCGGTACCGGCGATGTAGATGGTACCGTCGTCCTCGATGTCGATCTTGGCGCCGGTGTCGGCACAGATCTTCTGGATGACCTTGCCGCCGGAGCCGATGACCTCACGGATCTTGTCCACGTCGATCTTCATCTTGACCATCTTGGGAGCGGTGTCGGCCACGTCGGGACGGGGCTTGTCGATGCAGGGCAGCATGATCTCGTCCAGGATGGCGTACCGGGCGTCCCTGGTGATCTCCAGGGCCTCCTTAATGATGGCGTGGGACAGGCCGTCGTTCTTGATATCCATCTGGATGGCGGTGATACCGGCCTTGGTGCCGGCCACCTTGAAGTCCATCTCGCCGTGGAAGTCCTCCACGCCCTGGATGTCGATGAAGGTGGTAAAGCCGCCGTCATCGTCCTGGATCAGGCCGCAGGAGATGCCGGCCACGGGGGCGGAGATGGGCACGCCGGCGTCCATCAGGGCCAGGGTGGAGCCGCAGATGGAGCCCTGGGAGGTGGAGCCGTTGGAGGAGAGCACCTCGCTCACCACCCGGATGGCGTAGGGGAAGTCCTCCACGGAGGGGATGACGGGCTCCAGGGCCCGCTCAGCCAGGGCGCCGTGGCCCTTTTCCCGGCGGTTGGTGGACCGGGCGGCCCGGGCCTCGCCCACGGAGTAGGAGGGGAAGTTGTAGTGGTGCATATACCGCTTCTCTTCCTCTTCCCAGATGGTGTCCAGCTTCTGGGCGGCGGAGAGGGTGTTCAGGGTGCACACGGAGAGCACCTGGGTCTGACCACGGGTAAAGAGGCCGGAGCCGTGTACCTTGGGCAGCACGCCCACCTCGGCGGCCAGGGGCCGGATCTCGTTCTTGGCCCGGCCGTCCACACGGTGGCCTTCCAGCAGCCAGGCCTTGACGATCTTCTTCTGGAACTTGTAGGTGATCTCCTCCAGGTACTTGTCCATCTCGGGATAGTCGGCCAGGAAGAGCTCATGCCAGTGCTCGATGAGGGCGTTCCACCGCTCCTCCCGGACGTTCTTGTCGTCGGTGTCCATGGCGGCGCGGGCCTCATCCATGGTGGCCTCCACGATCTTGTCAAAGAGCTCCTGGTCAAAATCGGCGTGGTCGTAGGTCATCTTCTCCTTGCCGATCTCGGAGACGATGTTGTTGATGAAGGCCACCTGGCTCTTGATCTCCTCGTGGGCCTTCACGATGGCGTCGTACATGATATCGTCGGGCAGCTCCTTGGCGCCGGCCTCGATCATGACCGCCTTCTTGTCGGTGGCGGCCACGGTCAGGTCCAGCTGGGAGTTGTGCTTTTGCTCGTTGGTGGGGTTAAAGACGATCTGGCCGTCCACATAGCCCACCTCCAGGCAGCCGATGGGGCCGGCCCAGGGGATGGGGGAGAAGGCCAGGCAGGCGGACACGCCGATCATGGCGGTGACCTCGGGAGAGCAGTCCCGGTCCACGCTCATGACGGTGGCGGTGACCACCACGTCGTTGCGGAAGTCGTAGGGGAACAGGGGCCGGATGGACCGGTCGATGACACGGCTGGCCAGCACGGCGGGCAGAGAGGGCTGGCCCTCCCGGCGCATGAAGGAGCCGGGGATGCGGCCCACGGCGTACAGCTTCTCCTCAAAGTCCACGCTCAGGGGGAAGAAGTCCACGCCGTCCCGGGGACGGGGGGACACGGTGACGGCCACCAGCACGGTGGTCTCGCCGTAGGTGACCATGGCGGAGGCGGAGGCCAGCTCGGCCACCTTGCCGACGTCAATGGTCAGGGGGCGGCCCGCCACTTCGGTCTTGTAAACCTTGTGATGGGTGAATTCCTTGTGCTTGATCACGGTTGACATGGGGAAATCCTCCTTTTCGTTGGTGTTTCCCATTCGTCAGAGCCTGACTCTTTTAGCACTTGAAGCCAGGTCCGCCTCTCTCTCCGGGCCCAGGTTCAACTGCTAAAAGCACGCTCTGAGGAATGGGGTGGGTGATGGTGATAAGGGGTGGCGCGGTGTTCCGCGCCACCCCTATCAAAATACAATTACTTACGGATGCCCAGCTTGGCAATGATGGCACGATACCGCTCGATATCCTTGCTCATCAGGTAGTCCAGCATCTTGCGGCGCTTACCGACCATCTTCAGCAGGCCCCGGCGGCTGTGGTTGTCGTGCTTGTGGATCTTCAGGTGCTCGGTGAGCTCCTGGATGCGGGCGGTGAGAATGGCGATCTGCACCTCGGGAGAGCCGGTGTCAGTGGGATGGGTGCGGTTGGCCTCGATAACAGCAGTCTTTTCGTCCTTGCGGATCATGGTTTTGTTCCACCTTTCATACAATGTGCCCGCGGGCTGCGTGACCGGCCGGTGTGAGCCGGGAGACGAAGTCCGGGGTAGAGTTGGCGTCTGCTCACAGACTAAAACAGTTTATCATAGTTTTACCTGGTTGTAAAGGACTCATTCGGATTTTTACGGGGGTTTTTTTGACGTTTTTTTAGGGCCGCCCTGATGTCTGGGGGGCTGCCCCGCCGGATACGGGGGGCTTGAGCCAGCCGCCCCACCTGTAGTACACCAGCAGGGCCAGGGAGGTAACCGTCCAGGTGATGGGGTAGCTGGCCTCCACCATGATGATGGTGTGGACCCGGGGCACCGCCAAAAAGAGCCAGGCCAGCCGCAGGCCGCACACCCCGAACACTGAGATGAGCATGGGCACCAGGGACTTGCCTGCCCCCCGCATGGCGCCGGGCAACAGCTCCACCAGGATGTAGGTGATATAGCAGGGGGCCAGGAAGGCGACCATCTCCACCCCGATCTCCAGCACGTCGGCGTCGGGGGTGAAGAGGGTGAGAATGGGCCGGGCAAAGATCACCAGGATGGCGCTCATCACCAAAGTGATGCCGGCGCTCATGCCGGTGCACACCCCTACCCCCCGGCGCAGCCGGTCGTATTTCCCCGCCCCGTAGTTCTGCCCGGCAAAGGTAGTGAGGGATTGGGAGAGGGCGGTCATGGTCATCCAGAACAGGATGTCCATTTTGCCGTAGGCGGTCCAGGCGGCCACGGCGTCAGTGTCAAAGGAGTTGATGGCCCACTGGATGACGATGTTGGAGGCGGAGTACATCACCGACTGGAGGGCGGTGGGTACCCCCACCTTCAGGATGGCGGCCAGGGGCCGGCGGCGGATGGCCAGGGCGGCGGGAAAGAGCTGGTAGGGCTGGCCCGCCGCCCGCATGAGGGAGATCACCACCAGCACCGCCGACAGGGCCTGGGAGGTGACGGTAGCGATGGCTACCCCCAGTACCCCCAGGGGGATCACCAGCACCAGCAGCAGGTCCAGAACGATGTTGCACAGAGAAGCGGCGATGAGGAAGTACAGGGGCCGTTTGGAGTCCCCGATAGCCCGGAGTACGCCGGTGCCCATGTTGTATACCACGTTGGGGATCATACCCAAAAAGTACACCCGCTGATAAAGAATGGCGTCGGACAGAGCGGCGGCGGGGGTGTCGATGGCTCTGAGGGACCAGGGGGTGAGCACAAAGCCTATCACCATAAAAAAGGCTCCGATGAGCACTGCCAGCAGCATGGCGGTATGGACGCTGTGGTGGACCTCCTCTCCTATCCGGGCGCCAAACCGCTGGGCAATGACCACCACCGCCCCGGCGGCCAGGCCGGTAAAGATGCCCACCGTCAGGTTGACGATGGGCCCGGTGGCTCCCACGGCGGCCAGAGCTACCTTGCCCGCGAATTGGCCCACTACTACGGTATCCACCGTGTTGTACAGCTGCTGAAAGAAGGTGCCAAACCACAGGGGAAAGAACAGGGCCAGGATCTGTTTCCAGATCACTCCCTGGGTAATGTCGCCCACCGGCTGGGACAGACGCATCGGGTATCCCTCCATGACAGAAATCTGGCGGCACAAGGCCTGGGCCGCAGAGACGATTGTACACGGTTTGGGTTGGAAAGGCAAGAGGGCGAAAACGAGGCTGCCGCGAAATAGAATCCCGCTGTCATTCTGAGCCCCAAAGGGGCGAAGAATCTTTCTGTGACGGATAAATCGGCAGGAAAGATCCTTCGCTAGCGCTCAGGATGACAAAATTGGGGCCTGTTGCGTTATGTTGCAACAGGCCCTTGGGTAAGCAGGGTATTTAGCTTGTGGGGATGATATTGCTGAGGGAGCCCACCAGCAGGCCGGTGCTGATCATCATGATGTTGTTGGCGAAGATCAGGTCATCCGCGCCCTGCTCTCTGGCGTATTCCACCAGATCGCCCTGCCAATAGCGGAAATCGATCTCGTAAACGGTGCTGTAATGATCCACCAGATAGGGCATCAGAGCGTTGCCAAAGGATTCCTTCACCACGATGCACACCGAACCGTCGGTCACATCCGGATTCTGGAACACAGTCAGGGGGTGATCGCTGCCGGCAAAGGTGTTGTATTTGGAGGAAGCCGCCCACTGGGACACATCGGAGATGATGGGCCATTTGGTGGGGGTTCCGTCCTTGTCGTAGCAGACCATGGTGGCCGACTTGCTGTACGGCTTGTAGGCGTAGACGGTGTCCGCGGGGAGCAGCTGAGGATCTTTGCCGTTGCCCCAGTACAGGGTACCCAGGAACCCGTCAAAGGCGACCTCCTCCCGCTGGTCCAGGGAATATGGGGCAATGCCCTTGGACTGACAGAACGCCTCATAGGCATAATAGGCCCCCCGGCCATTCCAGTGGTGGTCGGTGCGGAAATAGAGGTACTCGTCCCGGTGGCGCATCAGATTGTCGTAGCAGTTGACCCGGATCACGTTGTCCGACATGTTGTTAAAGGTGGTTTGGATGCTCTCGCCCTGATCGATGTAATAGGGGAGCTGCTCCCGGATGTCGTCCGGCAGTGTGACACCGTAGGCGGTGGGGATGGGGAGAGAATACACGTTGGTCTGTCCGGCCAGTTGATCCGCCGCCGCGCTGACCAGTTGGGCATAGGAGGCGGCGGTGCCCTGGTTGTAGGCGCACAGATTGAAGGCCTGATTGTCCACCCGGATCTGGTTTGTCTCAGCGTAGGTGGTGTACGTACCGGACTGGCTCAAGAGAGTCGGGTAGTCGTCCTGCTGTTGGCCCGTTTCAGAGGAGCCCTGCTCTGGCGGATCCTCCTGGGACGGCGTACTGGCATCTGGCTGTCCGGGAATGCCGGGGGTCCCGGCGGCCTCCATATCCGGCGTGTAGGCCTGGGCCAAATAGTGGTCGGTAAGCTTATATGCGGCCAGCGTGCAGGCCGAAATGAGGACGGCGGCCAGAATAAATCCCATGATCCATCCCTGCCTGCGCCGTTTCCGTTGTCCCGTGGTCAGGTTCTTGTTTGAAGATTTGCTCATGCGCGTTCCCCTTCTGATATAATGTACTATGGCAGGAGCTCTTTGGCGGTGGCAGTGTCTTCGGTGATACAGAGGAGCACGTAAACATCATTGGTGTAGATGAGGGCGTCTTTGATTTTGGACACCTCCTCCGGCATGTAGTTGGCGGCCTGCTGGGACAGGCTGTTCAGATGGGTCTGGATCAGCTCCTCAATGACGGGCACATCCTGCTGCTGCTTGGCCTCAAACAGGATGACCTGGTCGGAGGAGGTGCCTTGGGCAGTGTACATTGTGACGGCGGTACCATCGGGCAGGCCGGAAAAATAATATTGGGCGTTGTCGCTGATGTCCAGCAGGGCGCCGTCATATTGAACATCATGCAGCAGCGCATCCAGGGCGGCATTGGCGTCAAGTGTCGGGTTCGATTGTGCGCAGGCGGTGAGGGTGGTCAGCGCCAGGGCGGCGGTACACAGTCCCAGGAGCAGGGGCTTGATGTTCATGGTGGTGCTTCCTTTCGTGGATGGGTGATTTTTGTTGACATAACACTCTTATTCCAAAACCCGGCAGCAGATTGGCGGAAAAGCTCAATTCATGTCAAATACTCTTGTTTCATGATAGTACACCGGCGGGTTGCAGTCAAGTTACAAAAACCTTAGCAAAGTTACAAATGGAAAAATAAAATATAACAAAAAACCAAAGTGCCAGCCGTAAACTTCCAGGGCAGTCACTGGCGTGCTGAAACGCCAGCGGTTTCCATAATGAAATGACCCGCGAGGCCGCGGGCAAAATAAAACAGAGCCTGCGCTGTGTGCAACAGGCTCTGTTTCATGGTGGAGACGACAGAACTCGAATCTGTGACCCCTTGCGTGTGAAGCAAGTGCTCTACCGGCTGAGCTACGCCTCCATATTGGTGACCCGTACGAGACTCGAACTCGTGTTACCGCCGTGAAAGGGCGGTGTCTTAACCACTTGACCAACGGGCCATGCTGCCAAGCGGCCGGTACCGAAAGGGGTGTCCCAAAAGACGGCGCCGGCCGTCTTTTGGGTCATGGTAGCGGCACCTGGATTTGAACCGGGGACACTACGGGTATGAACCGTATGCTCTAGCCAACTGAGCTATGCCGCCGTTTTTACCCGGATGAACAGGGCAAGAGATAGTATAGCCGAAGGCTTCTTGTTTGTCAACGGTTTTCCCGAAAATTTTTGAAGAAAATTTTATTCGATCTTGTAGCCCACGCCCCACACGGTCTTGATAAACCGGGGATTCCGGGAGGGTTCCCCCATTTTCTCCCGCAGTCGGCGGATGTGGACCATGACGGTGTTGTTCCGGTCCAGATATTTCTCCCCCCACACCGTCTCAAACAGCCGCTCGGCGGAGATGACCTGGCCCCGGTTTTCCGAGAGCATCCACAGGATGTCGAATTCGATGGGGGTGAGGTTGAGCTCCTTGTCATACAGGGTGCACTCATGGGTGGAGCGGTTGATGACCAGGCCGTTGAAATCCAGGATGTCCCGGCTCTCCCCCTTGTCGGCCTCGTTGTACCGGGTGTACCGCCGCAGCTGGGCCTTCACCCGGGCCATCAGCTCCAGGGGGTTGAAGGGCTTGGTAATATAGTCGTCCGCCCCGATGGTCAGGCCGGTGATCTTGTCCATATCCCCCGTTTTTGCGGTGAGCATGAGTACGGGAAAATGGTGCTCCCGGCGGATCTCCCCACAGAGGGTAAAGCCGCTGATATCGGGGAGCATCACGTCTAAAATGGCCAGATCCACCGGCTTGCTCTTTACCACGCCCAGAGCCTCGCTGCCGCTGTTGCACTTATAGACGGTGCACCCCTCGCTTTGCAGATAGACCTCCACCAGATCGGCGATCTCGGGCTCGTCGTCCACCACTAAGATCCTGGCGTCCACGGCGCTCCCTCCTTTCGGCTCAGATTATACCGGGCCGGGCCCTCTCCCGTCAAGGGACGGGGGAAAACGTAATAAAAACATAATAGTTGAGCCACATCTCCGGGATGACTTTTCCACAATCCGGTGGTACAATGGGGAAAACCGCCGGCCGGTAGCCGAAAAGGAGGGCCTATGAAGGGGAAATATACCCGCCTGAAACTGAAAATGCTGCTGCTGGTGGTGGCGGGCACCATCGTCGCCGGGGCGGTGGGAATGTTTTTGCTGGAGGTGGTGGTGGACGGGGTGCTCCAGGACCCCTTCGCCCGGTTCTTCCTGTGGGCGGCCCAGACCCTCTTCGGCCAGAGCCCGGAGGCTGCCGCCAGCCTGTACCAGACTGCCATCCGGGACAACAAGCAGGAGATTCTCACCCTGTGCGTCATGGTGCTCATGCTGGTGGCCTTTTATCTGGCCATGGGCCGGTTCACCCGTTGGCTGGAGGAGGTGCGCTCGGCCACCCGCCGGGTGATGGAGTCCAGCCAGGAGCCGGTGGCCCTCTCCCGGGAGCTGGCCCCCATCCAGAACGACCTGAACGTGATCCGGGCCCAGCTGGCCGCCCGGGAGCGGTCGGCCAGGGAGCTGGAGCAGCGCCGGGGGGATCTGGTGGCCTTTCTGGCCCACGACCTGAAAACCCCCCTCACCTCGGTGGTGGGCTATCTCACCCTGCTCAACGACGGGGCGGAGCTGGACCCGGAGCGCCGGGCCAAGTTTACCGGCATCGCCCTGGACAAGGCCCTCCGGCTGGAGGAGCTGCTGGGGGAGTTTTTCGACATCACCAAAATGGACCTGGACGGAGGCCTGGAGGAAAAGGTGCCCATTCAGCTCTCCGTGCTGCTGGAGCAGCTGGCCGATGAATTTTATCCCCAGTTTACCGATAAGAACCTGGTGTGCGCCCCTGACATCCAGCCCCACCTGGTGGTCCGGGGGGACCCGGACAAGCTGGCCCGGGTCTTTGACAACGTGCTGCGCAACGCCGTCAGCTACTCCATCCCCGGGGGCCAGGTGGACGTGGTGGCCCGGGCGGTGGGCAGTCAGGCCGAGATCACCATCCGGGACCAGGGCCTGGAGATCCCCGAGGGGGAGCTGGCCCACATCTTTGAGAAATTCTACCGGCTGGACGCCGCCCGCTCCTCCAGCACCGGCGGGGCGGGGCTGGGCCTGGCCATTGCCAAGGAGATCGTGGAGCGACACGGAGGGGCCATCCGGTGCGAGAGCAACGGCCAGCTTACCAGCTTCATCATTGACCTGCCCCTGTACAAGGGGGGACGAAAATGAACCTGAGAGAGACCGTTCTGGCCCGGCTCAACGGGAATCGACTGCTCTATCTGGACATGCTGGAGGTCCTGCGCCGGGGCACCGCCCAGGTGGTGTGGGCGGGGGCCGGCGGGGTGCTGCTGTACGACCCGCCCAGCGAGGTATGGTTCGTGGACGCCCACACTCCCGCCGCCCTGGAGGAGATGCTCCCCCGGATGGAGGGGTGTACCATCCTCACGGGCCATCAGATGTGGTATAAGGACAGGCTGGCCGTCCATTTCGGCTTTCACAACCAGCAGATCTGCTATCAGTCGGCCTGGCTGGAGGAGAAGCCTCCCTCTCCCCTCCCCTTTGGTGGGGAGCTGCGGCGGCTGGACCGGTCCTGGGCTCCCTGGGCGGAGGCGCACTACAGTCACTCTTTCGGCGGACTGCCCTATATGGAGGAGGCTGCTGACCGGGGGATGCTGGGAGCCTTTGTGGCGGGAGAGCCCGCTGGGTTTGTCAGCTTTCATGTGGAGGGCTCCATTGGTATGCTGGAGGTGCTGCCCCCCTACCGCCGCCAGGGCGTGGGAGAGGCCCTGCTTCGGGGAATCGTGGCTCTGGCTCTGGAGGAGGGGAAATACCCCTATGGCCAGGTCTTTACCGATAACGGCCCCTCTTTAGCCCTCCAGCGCAAGGCGGGCATGACCCTGTCCCGGGAGCGGCTGTTCTGGCTCTTCTGAGCCTAATTTACAAAAGGAGTGCATCTAATGGTGAGCCTGTTTCGCTGTCCCGTCTGCGCTTCTCCCCTGACCCGGGGGGAGGAGGCCTATACCTGCCCCAACCGGCACAGCTTTGACATTGCCAAGGAGGGGTATGTCCATCTCCTCCCCGCCAACCGTAAGCACTCCAAAGCCCCGGGAGATGACAAGGAGATGGCCGCCGCCCGCAGCCGGTTTTTGTCCGGAGGATATTACAGTCACCTGCGGGCCGCTCTGGAGGAGCTGGCCCTGGCCCATACCGGGGAGGACCCGGCGGTGGTGGACTCGGGCTGCGGCGAGGGATACTATACCGCCGGGCTCCATGAGGCCCTGTCCGCCGCCGGCCGGCGGGCGACCATGGCGGGGGTGGATATCTCCAAATTCTGCCTGCGCTGGGCGGCCAAGCGCACCCGTCAGGTGGAGTTTGCCGTGGCCTCTGCCTACCGCCTGCCGGTGGCCGACGGCAGGGCAAACCTGCTGCTCAATTGCTTTTCCCCCCTGGCGGCGGAGGAGTTTTACCGGGTGCTGGCTCCCGGCGGGGTGTTTCTCTACGTGGTGCCCGCCCCTGACCACCTGTGGGAGCTGAAGGAAGTGCTGTACGACAAGCCCTATCGCAACCCGGAGGAGGCCATCCCCTATCAGGGGTTTACCTATCTGGATATCGTGAAGGTGGAGCGGGACATCGACGTGGAGGGCCGGGCCCTGGCTGACCTGTTCCGTATGACCCCCTACTTCTGGAAGACCCCCAGGGAAGGAGCTGAGCGGCTGGCAAAGCTGGACACCCTTACCGTCCGGGCCTCCTTTCGGGTCCATGTGTTCCGGCGGAACGGGTAAAGCTCCTTTGTTTCGCTTACAAGGACAAAAGAAAAAACCTGCCGTAAGCGGCAGGTTTTTTCTTTTGTCAATTCGTGGTCACGCCGTGGGTAATGCCTCCAAAATCCTGAAAAGGCAGGATGACCCATAGGGCCCGGCCCAGCACATACCGTTCGTCCACCGTGCCCAGAGTCACGTCCCGGCTGTCGGAGGAATTGTTGCGGTTGTCTCCCATGACGAAGATGGACCCTTCGGGCACGTCCACTGAGGTCAGGTTCTCGTAGTAGGGCTCCCGCATGGCCTCATTGATGTAGGGCTCATTCAGCACCTGGCCGTCCACCGACACGGTGCCGGCGGCGTAGTCGATGTCCACGTGCTGCCCTCCCACGGCGATGACCCGCTTGACGATGGGGCCGTCGGCGGCGTCAAACTCCTTGGTGAGCACCACCACATCCCCCTGCTTGGGGGTGTAGCCGATACTCTGGAGGAGCAGCATATCCCCGTGGTGGAGGGTGGGGTACATGGAAGAGCCGTCCACACCGATGATGCGGCCGATAAAGGTGAAAATAAGGATCAGGGCCACCAGCACCATCACCAGAGCCTGTAGCCAGAAATACAGGTCTACCTTCAGGGCGTCCCGCCCGGACAGTTCCTGTTCCTTTGCCAATATGATCAACTCCATACCGTTGGAATAGCAAACATTATACCCCGCTTGGTGGAAAAATGCAAGCTACTGTGCCGCCAACCAGGCAGCTTCCCGGCTGTGGCAGGTGAACAGCAGGATCTGCCGTTCTTTCCCCAGCTCCGCCAGGGCCTCCAGGGCCAGGGCCATGCGGCTGTCATCAAAGTTGGCCAGGGCGTCGTCCAGTACCAGGGGGCAGGGCTCCTCCGACGGCAGCACCAGCTGGCACACTGCCAGCCGTACCGCCAGGTAGAGCTGATCCGCCGTCCCCTGGGACAGGGCCAGGGCCCGCCGGGGCTGGAGACCGCCGGCCTCCTCCGCAAGGGCCTCAAACTGCCGGGTGAGGGAGACAGCGTCGTACTTCCCGCCGGTGAGTTTGGCCAGCAGCTCCCCGGCCCGCTGGTTGAGAGAGGGGGAGAATCGGGCCTGGAGTCCGGCGTGAGCGGTTTCCAGGGCGGCCAGAGCCTGTTCCAGGGCGGCGTGCTCCGCCCGGCGGCGGGAGAGCTCCTCAGTGAGGGCCTCCCGGCGGCTCTCCAGCTCGGCGGGGTCTCCCATGGTCTTCAGCTCCCCCAGGGCCATGGCCAGGCCGCTGCGCAGCCGGGAGAGCTCCGCCGCCCCCGCCTCCAGCCGGCGGGCGGTCTCGGCGGGATCGTACCGGGGTTCCACCCCGGGGTCGGCAAGTCCCTCCTGAGGGGCGGGCAGGCTGTCGGCCAGCTGACGGGCCCCCTCCAGCTTCACCCGGGCGGTGGCCAGCCGCTCCTCCAGGCTCAGGGCCCGGGAGAGGGCGGCGGACACCCCAAAGGTGTCCTTCACCGTGGGGGCAAAGGGGCGCACCAGCTCCAGCAGGGCCTTGCGGGTGGCCTCGTCCCGGGCGATGAGGGCGTCCAGGTCGGCCTGGGCGCTCTCCTTCTGCCGGGCGGCCTGGTCGGCCACCACCTGGGCCTCCCGGTAGGCGTTAGCCCGGGCCAGGATGTCCTGGGGGGTCTGGGCCCCATAGCGTTCCAGCACCTGGGCTCCGGCGGAGGCTGCCCGCTTTTTCCGGAAAGCGGCGGCCACGAACAGACACACGCCGATCCCCACCAGCACGCCGCAGGCCACGCCCCCCATCCAGGGGGCGGGCAGCACCTCTGTAAAGGACAAGACCAGCGAGCCGGCGGCCAGGGCCAGGGCGGCCGCCCCCACCGCATACAGTCCGCCGCAGCGGGGGGCCTCCCCCGCCGCCTGGGCGTCGTCACTGGCCTGCTCCCAGGCCTGGTCGGGGGTCATACCGGGGAACAGAGGGTCCTCCGCTTTGGCGGCGGCCTGCCGGGCGGCGGCGCTGGCCTCCTCCAGCCGGGCCTCAGCCCCCTTCCGGCTGGTGTGGAGGGCGTTGAGCTGGTTCAGCTCCCCCTGGGCCTGCTGGAGCACTTCCTTGTCCGGCGGGGCCCCGTACCGGTTGAGCTCGGCCTCCAGGGTCTCCACCTGGTCCCTGGCCTGGGCCAGGGCTGCCTGGCCCTCCTCCCACCGCCTCCGGCGGGCCTCCATGGCCCGGGCCAGGTGGGCGTCCCGTTCGGCCTCCAGCAGCTTCTGTTCCTCCTGGAGCTTGTCCACCTCCCGCTTGGCCTCCTGGGCCAGCCGGAAGGCCTTGGCGTGGCGGGCCTCCAGCTCCTCCAGTTGGTTCAGTTCTCCCTCCAGGCGGGGGATCAGGCCGGTCTTGTTGTGCTTGCGGCGGTTGAGCCAGTCCCGCAGCCGCCGCTCCACCTGGGAGTAGGACACGTCCTCTTCCCCGCTGGAGGCCAGGGCGGCGATGCGGGCCTCCAGGGCGGGGGCGCCGTCAATGGCGGCCCCGCCCTGTCCCACAAAGGCGGAGCGCTCAAAGACCTCCCGGGGCACGCCGGTGAGGGCCTCCCCCACCGTGTCCCCCGTCAGGCCGGGCACCGGCTCTTCTGTGCCGGTGTACACCGCCTCAAATTTGCCGAAGGGGGTGTTTCCTTTGGGCCCCCGGCGGAGGGTAATGGCCTGACCCTTCCACTCCAGCTCTACCACACCCTCCATGGGGGCGCCGGACCAGGGTTGGTAGCGGTTTTTCTCAGCGATGTAGTTCTGCTTGTCCCGCTCCTTGGTGTTGATGCCGTAGAGCATGGCCCGCAGGAAGGCGGCCCAGGTGGACTTGCCCCCCTCGTTGGGAGCCTGGATGATGTTCAGACCCTCCTTCAGGGTGAGCTCCCGGTGGTCCAGGCCTCCGAAGGTGGCTTTCATGGCTTTGATGATCATGGATATGGATCCTCCCCGTTTTCCAGCGCCGCCAGGGCAAACCGGGCGGCCAGCTCATGGTCGGGGCCACGCTCCTTCAGGGAGCGCAGCAGCAGGCCGGTGAGGCTGTCCTCCCGCACCCGGGCCCACAGGTCCCGGCGTTCCCTGGTGTAGTCCCGCAGGGAGACGGAAAAATACCAGGGCTGGGCCAGAGCGGCCAGGGCGTTCAGGTCGGGGGCGGCAAAATCCCGCTGGCCGGTGAGAGCCAGGCGGCAGATGTCCTCCGACGGTGTGGCGGGCAGGGCGTCCCGAAGGGCGTCGGCGGCGTTCTCCGCCCCGGTGACGTCTACCTCCACGATCTCGTACCGGCGGCCCGCCAGAGGGACGAACCGGGCGGTGAGATCCTCCCGCCGCTCCCCCAGGGTAACCACCAGCACGCCCTTGTCTCCCGTCTCGTCAAAGCCCCGGCCCTCGGGGCAGCCGGGGTAGGCCCACCAGGTCTCCCCCGCCTTTTGCAGGCCGGAATAGCTGTGGATATGGCCCAGGGCCAGATAGTCCAGGCCGCTGGCGGCGATGTCTCCCCGGTCGATGGGGCCGTAGCGGCCCTTGCCCTCCACGTTCCCGTGGAGGACCATCAGGTGGCGCAGCCCGTCGGCGGGGGCGGTAAAGCCCATCAGCGGGGAGCGGTCGGCCTGGGGGGTGGTGAAGGCTGCCCCGTGGACTACGCAGCCCAGCTGGGGCAGCGCCACGCTCTCCACCCCAACCGAGGTGAAAATGTGGACGTTGTCCGGCCAGGCGGTCCCGGCGTACACCGAGCGGGGGTCATAGCAGTCGTGGTTGCCGGGGGCGATGAACACCGGCACCCCCAGCCCCCCCAGGGTGCGGGCCAGCAGCTCCACCGTCTCCTGATAGGTCTGCCCTCCATCCAGCAGGTCGCCGGCCAGCAGCACCAGGTCGGCCTGTTCCTCTTCCGCCAGGTCGGCCAGCCGGGTCAGCAGCTGCCGCTGCTCGGCCCGGCGCTGCCTGGCCTTGTCCGGGGGCAGGGCCCCAAAGGGGGCGTCCAGATGGAAGTCCGCCCCGTGGATCAATTTCAGCATAAATCGTTTCCTTTCCCAATGGGATCATGAGTTCTGACCGGTGGGGAAACGGCAGGCCCTGCGAAAGCGGCTGTCCGTCCATTCCCCTCATCCGGCGTTTGCTGGGCAAATGCCACCGTCCCCCTCAGGGGGAAGGTCAACGGATGGCCCGTATTTGTGGAAGACGGCGATTAGTCCCGGATGTCCACCCGGGCCACCTCCACGCATCTGCCCTGGTCGGTGTCGATGACGAAGAGCACAGCGTCCAGGCGGCAGGGGCCGTCGGCCTGCTCGAACCGCCGGGGCAGCCCCCCCAAAAAGCGGTTGATGGCCTGCTCCGGCCGGATGCCCAGCACGCTGAGGTCCGGGCCGGTCATGCCCAGGTCGGTGACGAACCCCAGCCCCTTGGGCAGGATCCGGGTGTCGGCGGTGGGCACGTGGGTGTGAGTGCCCCACAGGGCCTGGACCCGGCCGTCCAGGTAAAAGCCCATGGCCCCCTTTTCGCTGGTGGCCTCGGCGTGGAAGTCGGCCAGCACCACGTCCACGCCCTCCATCCGCTTTAAGATCCGGTCGGCGGTGGTAAAGGGATTTTCAAAATTGCTGTCCATTTCACACCGGCCGATCAGATTCATCACCCCGATGCGCAGGCCCTTTGGCCCGTCGTACACCCCCCAGCCCCGGCCGGGCACCCGGTTGGTATAGTTGGCGGGGCGGAGGGTATAGCGGTCGCTGTCCAGAAAGTCGGCGATCTGGATGCGGTTCCAGGTGTGGTTGCCCAGGGTGATCACGTCGGCCCCGGCGTCAAAGATCTCCCGGGCCTGCCGGGGCAGGATGCCCACCCCCGAGGCGTTTTCCCCGTTGACCACGGTAAAGTGGGCGTCCACCCGCTTTTTCAGGCTGCGGAGGTGGCGGGTCAGGCAGTCCAGCCCGGCGTCTCCTACCACATCTCCCACGGCCAGTACGTTCAGCTTCATATCAGGTCTTCCTCTCTGTGTTGGCGCAATACAAACATTATATGTGATTTTGGCGAAAAGGGCAATCGTTCTTTCTTGGGGGGCCAATGACCCTTTACTTCCCCAAAGTGCCTGTGATATAATAATGGAAAAACCACATCATATGATTATGAAAACCAGAAAGGGGGACCTGATATGGAGGAGATCAGCGAGCTGAAGGAACGGCTGGAGCGGGAGCGCCCGGTGGAGTGGGAGGGCTTCCCCGACATCGGCCTGTATATGGATCAGCTCATCAACTATATGCCCCGACAGCTCATCCACTACGGCGAGGGGGAGGCCCTTACCTCCGCTATGGTGAACAATTATATTAAGGATGGGGCCATGCCCCGGGCGGAGGGCAAACGATACTCCCGCACCCACCTGGCTTACCTCACCGCCTTGTGCGCATTGAAGCAGGTGCTGTCGGTGAAGGACGCGGGCCTGCTGCTGGCGGCGGCGGCCAGGGGCCATGAGTCCCGGGAGATGTATGAATTGTTCCGTATGGAGCTGGACCGGGCCCTGGATGTGACCTCCGGCTCCCTGGATCCCTTGGCGGCGGAGGAGGACCTGCCCGGCCTGGCCATGTCCCTGGCCCTGCGCAGTTACGCGGACAAACTGGCCTGCCAGCGGATCCTGGAGCTGCTGCGGGCCAAGGAGCCCCAGTCGGAGAAGAAGCAAAAAGGCAAGTCCTGATTGTATTATCGAGAGAGGATATCACAGGAGGTTATTGATAATATGGCAGATTATGTGATTTTAACCGATTCCTCCGCCGATCTGTCGGCGGAACTGGTGGCAGAGCTGGAGGTGGAGGTGCTCCCCCTGTCCTTCACCATGGAGGAAAAGACCTATCGCAACTGGCCGGACAACCGGGAGATGGACCCGGCCAAATTCTACCAGAGGCTGCGGGATGGAGGGCTGGCCACCACCTCCGCCATCAACGTGGGGGACTATACTGACGCCATTGAGCCCATCCTGAAGGCGGGGAAGGACGTGCTGGTGCTGGCTTTTTCCTCCGGCCTGTCCACCACCTGCAACTCCGCCCGGATCGCCGCCCACGACCTGTCCGAGCAGTATCCTGACCGGACGGTGGCGGTGGTGGACACCCTGTGCGCCTCCCTGGGCCAGGGCCTGCTGGTGTGGTACGCCGCCCAGCGGCGGAAGGCGGGCCAAAGCCTGGAGGAGGTCCGGACCTGGGTGGAGGAGCACAAGCTGAACCTGTGCCACTGGTTCACTGTGGATGACCTGATGTTCCTCAAGCGGGGGGGCCGGATCTCGGCGGCCACCGCTGTGCTGGGTACCATGCTGTCCATCAAGCCGGTGATGCATGTGGACGACGAGGGGCATCTCATCAAGGTGGGCACCGCCCGGGGCCGGGGGGCCTCCCTGAAGGCTCTGGTGGACCACATGGAGGAGACCGTCCTGGATTTGAAGGACCAGGTTATTTTTATCAGCCACGGCGACTGCCTGGCTGACGCCCAGAAGGTGGCCCAGGACGTGCGGCAACGCTTTGGGGTGGAGACCGTCATCATCAATTATGTGGGACCGGTGATCGGCGCCCACTCGGGGCCGGGCACCGTGGCCCTGTTCTTCCTGGGGAGTAAACGCTGATGGAGGATATCAAGTGGCTGGAGGTCACGGTGGACACCCCCCGGGCCGGGCTGGAGGCTCTGTGCGCCCGGCTCACCGGCAACGGGGTCAACGGGTTTTCCATCGAGGACGAAGAGGATTTCAAGCAGTTTCTGGAGCAAAACCGGCAATATTGGGACTATGTGGACGAGGAGCTGCTGGAGCGGATGCGGGGCGTGTGCCGGGTGAAGTTCTATGTCACCGACGACGCTCACGGCCGGGCCCAGCTGGTCCAGTGGATGGAGGGCGTGGATCTGCCCTATTCCACCGCCGTGCTGGGGGAGAACGACTGGGCCCACAGCTGGCAGAAATATTATAAGCCCATGGCGGTGGGAGAACGGCTGTGGATCGTGCCAGAGTGGGAGCGGGGCCAGGAAATGCCCCAGGGCAAGGTGCCGGTGTACCTGAACCCGGGGCTCACCTTCGGCACCGGCAGCCACTCCTCCACCCGGCTGTGTCTCATGGGGCTGGAGGAGTACACCGTCCCCGGCCAGCCGGTGCTGGACCTGGGCTGCGGCAGCGGTATTTTGTCCATTGCCGCTCTCAACCTGGGGGCCTCCGCCGCCGTTGCGGTGGATATCGACCCCAAGGCCGCCGACGTGGCCTATGAAAACGCCGCCCTCAACGGCATTGGAAAGGACCGGTATACCGTCCGGGCGGGGGATGTGCTGTCTGACAAGGCCCTGGCCGCAGAGCTGGGCCGGCAGCGGTATCCCCTGGTGCTGGCCAACATCGTGGCCGATGTGATCATTCCCCTGTCCGCCAAGGCGGGGGATTACCTGACAGAGGACGGGGTGTTTTTGTGCTCCGGCATCATTGATACCCGGGCCGGAGAGGTCCAGGCCGCCCTGGAGCGCAACGGCCTGAAGGTGTTCCGCCGCCGGGAGGAAAAGGGTTGGGTGTCTCTGGCTGCCCGGAAAGGGTGAATGGAGTCAGGAGTTAGAAGATAGGAGATATCGTAGGGGCGACCCTTGTGGTCGCCCGGCGATACGTTGGCCGCCCCGTCGCGGCAGCTGTCGTAGGGGCCGGCGTCCCCGGCGGCCCGCCGCGCCGATCCCCACCTCGTCACGTCGGGCGGGTCTGGGACCCGCCCCTACGGACGAATTGGGCGCGTAGGAGCGGATATCGTCCGCCCGGCGGTCCCCGTCTCGTTTCCGATCCTGGCAATAAAAAAGCTGCCGCTTTCACCAAGCGGCAGCTTTTTTTATCCGGTTTTATTCGGCGGAGATCATATAGTAGTACACCGGCTGACCGCCCGCCAGCAGGGTAATCTCGGCATTGGGGCAGCACTGGGTAAAGAGCTCCAGGGCCTTCTGGGCCTCCTTTTCGGACACGTCCTCTCCGTAGAAGATGTTGATGAACTCGGCGGACTGCTGGGCGTCGGCCTCAGCCAGGCGGCGGAGCAGCTTTTCGATCTTCCGGTCGGTGCCAAAGAGCTGGTGCTCGGTGAGGGCCAGGTAGTCTCCCCGCTTGATGGCAAAGCCGTCAAAGTCGGAGTCCCGGGCGGCGTAGGTGATCTCAGAGGTGGTGACCTTGCTCAAAGCCTCGGTCATGGCGGCCACGTTGTCCTCCTGAGAGGCCTCCGGGTCCATGACCATCAGGGCGGAGATGCCCTGGGGGATGGACTTGGTGGGGAGCACCACCACCTGCTTGCCCTCGGCCAGCCGGACGCACTGCTCGGCGGCCATAATGATATTCTTGTTGTTGGGGAGCACAAAGACGATCTCCGCCGGTGTGGCGTCGATCTCCTTCATAATGTCGTCGGTGGAGGGGTTCATGGTCTGCCCTCCGCTGATGACCCCGTCGGCCCCCAGGTCCTTGAACACGGCGGCCAGCCCCTCGCCGGCGGCCACGGTGACCACACCGTACTTCTTCTCGGGGGCGGCGATGACCCGGCCCTTCTCCTCCTGGTGGTCGTCCTCCAGGTCGTCGGTGCTCTGGATGTGCCGTCCGGCGGCCAGATCCTCCGCCTGGGTGCGCATGTTCTCGATCTTGGCCAGCTCCAGGGTGCCGTACTTCTGGGCCTCGGTGAGGGCGGCGCCGGGGATGTCGGTGTGGACATGGACCTTGAAGCAGTCGTCGTCCTCTCCGATGACCAGGCTGTCGCCGATGCTGTTCAGATAGGCTTCAAAGGAGGTCAGCTCCTTGTTGGTGGTCTTACGGACGATGAACACCGTGTCAAAGGTAAAAGTGATCTCCTCGGCGGCAATGGCGGCATAGTCGGTCTTCTGCTCGGCCTTGCTCTCCTCGGCCCCCTCGGGCAGCGGCTCTCCCCGCAGGGAGTCCAGCATGCCCCGGAGGATCACCAGGAAGCCCTCGCCGCCAGCGTCCACCACCCCGGCTTTTTTCAGAACCGGGTTCATCTCGGTGGTGTGCTCCAGAGCCACCTGCCCCTCGGCGATGGCGGCCTCCAGCACGCCCTCCGGATCGTTGGGGGAATTGCGGGCGGCGTCGGCGGCCCGGGCGGCAGCCAGCCGGGAGACGGTAAGGATGGTGCCCTCGGCGGGCTTCATGACGGCCTTGTAGGCGGCGGCCACGCCAAAGTCCAGGGCGATGGCCAGATCCCGGCCGTCGATCTCCACCTTGTCCTTCACTGCCTTGGAGAAGCCCCGGAAGAGCAGGGACAGGATGACCCCTGAGTTGCCCCGGGCCCCCCGCAGCAGGGCGGAGGCGGTGGTGGCGGTGGCCTCCCCCACGGTGCGGGGCTGCTTTTTCTTCAGCTCGGCGGCGGCGGTGGCGATGGTCAGGCCCATATTGGTGCCGGTGTCGCCGTCGGGAACGGGGAATACGTTCAGCTCGTTGATATGCTGTTTTTGCACGTTGATGGCGGCCGCGGCATGGATGATGGCCTGGGCGAAAGACGCTCCGTCAATACGCTCTCTCATGTCTGTGTTCCTTCCTTTCGATGGACGGCCCGTCAGCCGATGACCATGGAGTCGATGCAAACATCCACGCTGCGCACGGTGGCGCCGGTGGTGCGCTGCACGATATAGCGGACCTCGCTCATGATGGAACGGCTCACCGCCATCAGGTTGACGCCGTTGTCCACAATAATGTGCAGCTCAATGGAGACGGAGGAATCCTCGTTGTAGGTGACCTTGACGCCCTTGCCCATAGACTCCCGGCGGAGCAGGTGGACCAGGCCATCCCGCTTGGAGCGCACGGCCATACCCTTCACGCCGTAGCAGTTGGTGGCGGCGGCGCCGGTGATGTTGGTAAATACCTCGCTGCTGATGGTGATCTCGCCCAGTTCTGTTTGCAGCTTCATAGACGCGTCCCTTCCTTTCCTGGGGTGTGTACCCGCGATCCCCGCCGTAGCAGGGGGAATTCCACTGATTGTCCTTTTATTGTATTCTATTTTTGCCCAAAATACAAGGGAAAAAAGTTTCGGTAAAGTATGACCTCGCACTTGTATTTTTCCACAGAAACGTGTACACTGTACCCATCAGCATTTTGTGTACCAACCAAAAGGAGGCTGTCTGGACTATGAAAAAATATTTCTTTCTGATCGTGAAGATGCTGGCCGCTCTGGCCGCGCTGGGCGCGGTGATCTACGCCGTGGTCGCATACTGGGATAAGATCATGGAGCTGCTCTGCAAGGGCAAGAGCATGATCTCCGGCTGCGACGACGACTGCGCCATGGAGGACGTGGACTTCGCCGACTGGGAGGAGTAACCATTTACTGCAAAGGCCGCTGCCACAGGCAGCGGCCTTTTTTTGCGGATGGGCGGGCGGATCATATCCGCCCCTACGCAGCTGGACGGAGCCATGACCTTCCCCCCACAGGGGGGAAGGTGGCCCGCAGAGCCGGATGAGGGGTCCTGTCGCTGGTTGACACCGGGCGGGCAGCACTGGGAGGACGATGTCCGCTCCCACGTCACGGTTTTTCGCGCACGGGCTCCAGCCGGCCAAAGTACCAGCCGGTGACCCCGTCCTTTTTCACCAGGGCCCGGTCTGTTCCCTGCCAGATCACCGACAGCCGGTCTCCGGGGGACACCTTCGGCCGGTAGTCGGTGGATTCTTTGCACCGGGTCCCCTGGGGGGAGGCGTACAGGAATCCGGTGGGAATGTCCACCAGCCGGCCGCTCTCCGGGTGGAAGCAGCGGCACAGGGCCTCTCCCCGCTCCGCCACCTTCACCAGGTTGTGGCCCCAGCGGATGTTTACCGATGAGGGGCTTTCCTCCTGGCCGTCCAGGGCCACGGCGGCGGGCAGGCCGTCATAGGCAAACCAGGTGAAAGCTCCGCCGGGGGCCTGGGGGAGCACCAGGGCGTTGAGCTGGGCGTCGGGCTGGAGGCCGCAGCCCCCGTCGATGGACACGATGCGGGGCCTCTCCGCCACCAGAGGCCGGCTGGCGGGGATCTCCGGCCGGTAGAGGGTCACAGGGGTGTGACCCACCACACACCACCGGCGGAAGGTATGGCCCTGGTCCAGGAAAAAGTCATTTTTCATGCAGGTCCAGGCGGGCGTCTCGTTCAGCTTGTCCTCGTCGGGCACGCCCCCGTGGACGAACAGATAGTCAGGAGTGAGGAGCACGTGGGGCATGGCGTCCAGGAAGGCCAGCTCGGGCTGGTAGTGGGCCAGGATCACCTGCCGCAGGCCGGGCAGATCCTCCGGTCCGTGGGTCAGAAAGCCCGCCAGCCGCCCCATCTGAAGCAGCAGGCTCCGATCCCGCCAGATGTTGAGGTAGTGGTGAAAAAATTCCGGCCGGACGGCGGGGTGCTTTACAAACTCCACCGCTAGGTCGTCGCAGTTCCCACGGACGAAATACACCGTCCGCCGGGCGGCCAGGTCCATGAGCCATCGGAGCGTGGCCAGGCTGTCCGGTCCCTTTTCCACCAGGTCCCCCAGAAAGATGAGGATATCGTCGGGGCCGTACCCCGCCTGGTCCAGCACCCCTTTCAGCAGGCCCAGGCAGCCGTGGACGTCGCTGAGCACCAGCACCCGCCGCCCCGGCGGCAGCTGGGGCCGCTCAATTCTGGCCATCTGTCCCACGGCTGACACTCCTTTCTTATACGGAAACTGATTTTTGCGCCTGATACAACTTTGCGTATTCGCCATTCCGTTCCATCAGCTGCTGATGGGTGCCCTCCTCGGCGATGCCGCAGCCGTCGATGACGATGATACGGTGGGCCGAGCGGATGGTGGACAGCCGGTGAGCGATGATGAGGGTGGTGCGGCCCACGGCCAGGGCGTCAAAGGCGGACTGGATGCGGGCCTCGGTAACGCTGTCCAGGGCAGAGGTGGCCTCGTCCAAAATGAGGATAGGAGGATTTTTCAGGAAGATACGGGCAATGGATACCCGCTGCTTTTGACCGCCGGAGAGCATGACGCCCCGCTCTCCCACCTGGGTCTGGAAGCCGTTGGGCATCTCCATGATATCGTCGTAGATCTCCGCCCGTTTGGCGGCCTCCACGATCTCGGCCTCGGTGGCGTCAGGCCGGCCATAGCGGATGTTGTCGTAAATGGTGCCGGCAAAGAGGAACACGTCCTGCTGGACGATGCCGATCTGCGCCCGGAGGGAGTGCTGCTTCAGCTCCCGCACGTCCTGGCCATCCACCAGGATCCGGCCCTGGGTGGCGTCGTAGAACCGGGGGATGAGCTGGCACAGGGTGGATTTGCCGCCTCCCGAGGGGCCCACCACCGCTACCGTCTCTCCGGGGCTGACGTGGAGGGTGACGTGCTCCAGCACCGGCTCGGGGGAGGACTCATACCGGAAGGTCACGTCGTCCACCAGAATGTCCCCCTTCACCCCAGTGAGCTCCCGGGCGTCGGGGGCGTCCTGGATGTCGGGCTCCACCCGCATCAGCTCCACGAACCGCTTGAAGCCCGCCATGCCCTGCATGAACTGCTCCACAAAGGCGGACAGCTTGCGGATGGGGGTAATAAAGGTGGTGACGTACAGGGCGAAGGTGGTCAGGTCGATGAAGTCCATCTGCTCCTTCATGATGAGGAAGCCGCCGAAGGCGATGACCACCACCGACAGGATACCCATGAAAAACTCCATTCCCGACTGGTAGAAGGCCATCACCCGGTAGTAGCCCCGCTTGGCCCCCCGGAACTGGTCGTTGGCGGCGTTGAACTTGGCGCTCTCGGCGTCCTCATTGGCGAAGGCCTTGGCGGTGCGCATGCCGGAGATGGAGGACTCCACCTCTCCGTTGATCCCCGCCAGCTTGGCCTTCACCTCGATGGAGGCTTTCATCATCTTTTTCCGGGTGAGGGAGGTGAAGAGGATGAAAATAGGGATGACGGCAAACACCACCAGAGCCAGCTGCCACCGGATGGTGAGCATGATGCCGAAGGCTCCCAGAATGGTCACCGAGGAGATAAACAGGTCCTCGGGGCCGTGGTGGGCCAGCTCGGTGATCTCGAAGAGGTCGCCGGTGACCCGGCTCATCAGCTGGCCGGTGCGGTTTTTGTCGTAAAAGGCGAAGGACAAATCCTGCATATGGGTGAACAGGTCCCGGCGGATGTCCGCCTCCATCCGCACCCCCAGCAGGTGGCCCCAGTAGGTGACGATGAAGTAAAAAACACCTTTCAGCACATAGGCCAGGGCCAGAGCGGCCATGACGGCGAAAAAGGCGGTGTACAGCTTATTGGGCAGCAGATCCTGCATGGCCGCCCGGGATACCATGGGAAAGAGCAGGTCCACCAGGCAGATACACAGGGCGCACACCATGTCCAGCAGGAAGAGCTTCCAGTGGGGCTTGTAATAGGAGGCGAATATCCTCAGATACCCCCGGCTTTTGAAATCTTTGGTATGGGTCATGTCGGTCTCCTCTCAAAAATCCGTTACCTTATAGTATATCCCGCTCCCTCCGACCTTGTCAACCGAGGAGACAGGGATGAGATAGGAGATATCGTAGGGGCGGATATCATCCGCCCGCATGACCTTCCCCCCACTGGGGGGAAGGTGGCATTTGCGGAGCAAATGACGGATGAAGGGGGCCCTCGCGTCGGACATTTGGCCCACTCTACCGCCGTTCGGTTGCCAAACGGCGGGTGGGACGGTATGATAGGCGTGAGGTGATGGTATGTACCAGGTGGACAGACAGGCCTTCGGAGCCTTTGTGGCCAGTCTCCGGAAGGACAAGGGCTATACCCAGAAGGAGCTGGCCCAGCGGCTCCACATTACCGACAAGGCGGTGAGCAAGTGGGAGACCGGCGCCTCTATACCGGACACTGCTCTGCTCATCCCTCTGGCGGAGGAGCTGGGGGTGACGGTGACCGAGCTGCTGCTCTGCCGCCGCCAGGAGCGGGACATGGCGGCGGAGGACGTGGACGGCGTGGTGCGCGCCGCCCTGGACTATGCCGGGGAAAAACCCCGGCGGGCCTGGGGGGAAAAAAGCCTGTGGCCCCTGTGGTATGTTCTGGCGCTGGCTGCCGGGTGTGTGGAGCTGTGGCTGTGCTGGCGGCTGGGGCTGGCCATGGAGGGCCTGGTCACGCCGGTGCTGCTGGGGGCGGGCTTCGGGGCCTACTTCTGCTTTTTTGCCCTGCTCAGGCTGCCTCCCTTATACGATCAGTACCCCATGTCCTTTTTCCACGACGGGCCCATCCGGATGAACCTGCCTGGGGTGACCATCAATAACCGCAACTGGCCCCACATGGTAAATGTGGGCCGGGTATGGTGCTGCAGCGCCATGGCGGGAGTGCCATTGGTGGGGTTGCTCCTGGGCGGCATCAGCCCCGCCCTGTGGGCGGCGGTCCAGCTGGCGGTGGTGCTGACTCTTACCCTGGGCGGGCTGTTTATCCCCATGTATGTGGTAGGGAAAAAATATCAGTGACCCCATATGGGCCTGTTGCAAAATAACGCAACAGGCCCCAATTTTGTCATCCTGAGCGTCAGCGAAGGACCTTTCCTGCCAGTTTGGCAATCACAGAAAGATTCTTCGCCCCTTTGGGGCTCAGAATGACAGCTGTGTTCTATTTTGCAACGATCCCATATTTTTGCCCTCCCCTTGCCACCGGCAGGCCAGGGTGATACAATAGGCTGGATTTTGTGTGGAAAAGAGAGCTGTATCATGTTGGAATATTTACTGATGGTAGCTTCCCAGGTGGGAACGGTCTTTCTGATGATGGCGGTGGGCTTTCTCCTGGCCAAGGGGGGCAAGCTGGATCGGGCGGGCATTCCCCAGCTGACCAACCTGTTGCTCAACGCGGTGCTGCCCTGTATGCTGGTGGACGCCCTGCAGATCGAGCGATCCCCGGAGCTGCTGGGTGCCATGGGGTACGCCGCCCTTCTGGCCTTCGGGCTGTATGTGATCTACTGCCTGCTCACCGCTCCCCTGTTCCCCCGCAAGCCCCAGGCCACCGGCAAGGCCCTGCGGTTCGGGGTGCTCTACGGCAACGTGGGCTTTATGGGCATCCCTCTGGTGCAGATGGTGCTGGGAGACGATGCCATGATCTTTGGGATCATCACCCTGATGGTGTTCAACCTGTTCAACTGGAGCCAGGGAGTGCTGCTGATGGGAGGAAAGGAGCAGGTTTCCCTGAAACAGGCGGTGGTCAATCCGGGCATCCTGGGGGTGCTCACCGGCCTGGTCCTATTCCTGTGCGGCGTCACCCTGCCCCCCATGGTGGGCAACGCGGTGAGCTTCCTGGGCAGCATGAACACCCCCCTGGCCATGGTGATCATTGGGGCCCAGATGGCTATGGCCGACTGGAAGGCAACCTTCCGGGACAGGGGTATCCTGTGCGCCGCCGCCCTCAAGCTGGTGGCCATGCCCCTGCTCACCGCCCTGCTGCTCTACCCCATCCATCCGGAGCCCGACCTGTACTGCACCCTGGTGATCCTGGCGGCGGTGCCTACCGCCAGCATTACCGCCATGTTTGCCCAGCGGTACAGCCAGGACGTGACCCGCAGCGCCCAGCTGGTCACCCTGTCCACCCTGTGCTCGGTGCTCACCCTGCCCTGCTTCGCGGTGCTGGCGGCGGTGCTCAGCGGGAACGCCTGAGAACAAAACGGTTAAAAATACTTACAATATGCATATATCCATTTACGGCGGCGGCGGGAAATGTTAAAATGAGATGACCATCCCACCGGGGGCGGGGCTTTGCCCTGCCCAAAAAATGGAGGTACCCATGAAGAAACTGTCCATACTGTCCGGAGCCCTGGCTCTGGTCTTGCTTGCTGCCTGTTCCTCCGGCGGTCCGTCGGGGGCCTCTCCCCAGGTCCAGAGTCCGGAGACCGCCACGGCCGCCCTTTCCGCCAGCCCGTCGGAGCCGCCCCAGTGGAGCAGCCAGGTCTTTGCCGACACCTATTACGCGGAGGACGGTACCATGGTGATGGATGTACGCTACACCCTGCCCATGGTGGAAAATACCGATACCTGCCCCGCCGGGGAGGCCATCAACGCCTGGTACAAGGACTACGGCGAGAACTGCCTGGCCGAGGCGGCCAGTGGCGCGGCGGAAGCGGAGGGGGACTACGACTCCTCCAAATCCACCCAGCTGCCCTTTACCCCCACCAGCCATGAGATGAGCTACGAGGTGCTGCTGGACAACGACCAGGTCATCAGCATCAGCCGGGAGTGGTACATCGGCACCGGGGCGGCCTATCCCACGGTGTTTCGCCTGGGAGACAACTTCGATCCCCAGACCGGTATCAAGCTGGCCGCCGCCGACTTTTTCACCGATGCCGAGACGGTGAAGGACCGGGTGGTGGAGGCCTTCCTGACCTGCGCCGAGATCATGGAGGGGAGCTTTACCAAGGAGCAGGTGGAGGAGGTCTATCAGGCCGAGCAGTTCTGCCTGACCCAGGAGGGGTATGTGTTCTGGATCCAGGGCAACACCCTGCCCGCCCTCCACTCCCCCGTGTCGGTGACCATTCCCTATTCCGCGCTGAAGGACGTGAGTATGTATGCCGCCCAGTAAATTTGCCCAGGGCCAGACCTATTCCCTGACCATTGAGGGCTACGGCAGCGACGGAGCCGGAGTGGCCCGGCTGGAGGGTATGGTGGTCTTTGTGGCCGGAGGCGTTCGGGGGGAAAGATGCCGGGTGCGTCTCACCCATGTGGGTCGCTCCGCCCTGTGGGGAACGGTGGTGGCGGTGGAGACCCCCTCCCCTGCCCGTATCCAGCCCGACTGCCCTTACTTTGGCCGGTGCGGCGGCTGCCAGTTCCGCCATCTGACCTATGCCGAGGAGCTGGAGGCCAAGCGGACCCGGGTGGAGGACTGCCTCCGCCGGCTGGGAGGCGCGGACATCCGGGTCACGGAGATCCTGGGAGCCGACCAGCCTCAGGGCTATCGCAACAAGGCCCAGTATCCGGTGGCCCCCGGGCCCGCCATCGGCTTCTATCGCCTTCGCACCCACCAGGTGGTGGATGTGGCCGACTGTCGGCTCCAGAGCCGGGCGGCCTCCAATCTGCGGGAGGGAGTGAAGGCATGGATGACTGCCTATCGCATTCCCGCTTATGACGAAAAGCGGAAAAGCGGCCTGGTGCGCCATGTGTATGTCCGCACCAACCGGCAGGGCCGAAGCCTGTGCTGCCTGTTGGTAAACGGGGTGGGCGTGCCCCGGGAGCACGAGCTGGTGGAGGCCCTCCGCTCCGCCGAACCTGGCCTGGCCGGGGTGGTGCTGGGGGTGAACCAGAGCCATAGCAATGTGATCCTGGGGGAGTCCTACCGCACCCTGTGGGGGGCGGACCACCTGGAGGACACCCTGTGCGGTTACGCCTTCCGGCTGTCGGTACCCTCCTTCTACCAGGTGAACCCCCGGCAGACCGAGGTGCTGTACAGCAAGGCCTATGAATTGGCGGGACTGACGGGACAGGAGACCGTGCTGGATCTGTACTGCGGCATTGGCACCATTTCCCTGGTGATGGCCCGGGGGGCCCGTCAGGTGTGGGGAGCTGAGGTAGTGCCCCAGGCGGTGGACGACGCGGTGGAAAACGCCCGGCGGAACCATGTGAACAACGTCCGCTTCCTGTGCGCCGACGCCGGGGAGGCCGCCCGCCGGCTGGCGGCGGAGGGCCTGCGGCCGGATGTGGTGTGCGTGGACCCGCCCCGGAAGGGGCTGGCGGAGGACGTGGTGGACACCATCGCCGCCATGGCCCCGGAGAAGGTGGTGTATGTCTCCTGCGACCCGGCCACCCTGGGCCGGGACGTGAAGCGGTTCGCGGAGCGGGGCTATGCTCTCCAGACCGCCGTAGCGGTGGATATGTTCCCCCGCACTGTCCACGTCGAGACAATAGTGTTGCTACAAAGAGAAACCTTGTAGAAATCCTTAGATTTAGGCACTTTTCCCGCCATGTGGTGTTTGACGCAGAGGGTGATAAATTCCGCAATAAGCGTATTGAGGACTATATCACGGTTTCGGTAGTTATTGATATGGAGTGTGGGAACACAAAAAACTAAATAGTTGACTGAAAAGGACATCGTGCAAGCGGTGTCCTTTTCTTTTAGGCGAAACCGCAGATTTTGAAACAGTCTGCGACTTTTTTATGCCCTTATGTTACGCAGTAGGGGCAGAAAAAGCCTTGATACAAGCGGCTTTGCGGGCGCGTTTCTCACGCGGTAAGGGCTTTATCCCTAAACCCTCAAAATCGCTGTTCTACTGCGTAACAAATCCACAGCAAAGGAGTGATGAAGCTATGGCAGTTTTCCGCGTGGAGAAAAGCAGGGGCTACACCGTAATGAGCAACCACCACCTACGCAACAAGGAGCTTTCCTTAAAGGCAAAGGGGCTTTTGTCGCAGATGTTGTCCTTGCCGGAAGATTGGGACTACACCCTTGCGGGACTGTCCCATATCAACCGGGAAAGTATCGACGCGATCCGCACCGCCGTATGGGAGCTTGAAAAAGCCGGATATATCACAAGGCGGCAGGGACGCGACGAAAAAGGTAAAATGGCGGCAATCGAGTACACCATTTACGAGCAGCCGCAGCCCCCGTCATTGGAAAACCCGATATTGGAAAATCCAACAACGGATAAGCCGGTATTGGAAAATCCGACAACGGAAAACCCGACGTCGGATAATCCAACGCAAATAAATAAAGAAGAACAAAGAACTGACTTACCAAAAAAAGAAAAATCAAATACGGATTTATCAAATACCCATTCCATTCCTATCCTTTCCCCTAACCCCTCTCCTTTGGGGGACGACGCGGCAGAGCCGCAGGAATGGAAGCGAAAGGAAGCGGCAGCACAGAGCGCATTTGAGATTTACGAGGAAATCATCAAGGACAATATCGAGTACGACATTCTCAAACAGAATATGCCCTACGATTATGACAGGTTAGATGAAATCGTCGATCTCATGCTGGAAACGGTCTGCACCCGGAGAAAGACAATCCGTATTGCCGGGGACGACTA
Source organism: Pseudoflavonifractor phocaeensis (assembly GCF_016901955.1). Taxonomy (GTDB): domain Bacteria; phylum Bacillota; class Clostridia; order Oscillospirales; family Oscillospiraceae; genus Flavonifractor; species Flavonifractor phocaeensis_A. The sequence goes on along the minus strand of NZ_JACJLC010000020.1, from coordinate 19,524 downwards.
CCCGGCGGAGCTTGTCAAGGCAAAGTTTATGAAGCTGGACAGCGAGCATATCCGTTTTGTCCTGGACTGTATGCGGGAGAACACAACCAAAATCCGCAACATCAAGCAGTATTTACGGGCGGTGCTGTTCAATGCCCCGTCCACTATCGGCAACTATTACACTTCCCTTGTCGCTCACGATATGGCGAGCGGCGCACTTGCGCCGAGAAAGCCGAAGTTTGGCGACCCGGACTATTACTCATGCAACGAGGGCGAAAGCCTGTAAAACCAAAGGAGGACGCTTTATGAAACAGGGAGCTTTGATTTTTGATGAAACCGCCGACCGTTACGACATTCGATTTGACCTTGCCGACTACTACGGCGGCTTGCATTGCGGCGAGTGCATGGAGGTGTTCGCGGGCGGCAAATGGAAACCGACCCGCATTGAGTACGGGGAGAATTGGTATCTTGTGGGTGTCCGCGCCGAGGACTTGAACGGTCTGCGGGTGCGGATTTAAGCGGGGCGACGTGAAGAACGGACGCCCTGTTTTTATGCCACAAAGCGGCGTACCACCCTAAAAATCATCGAAAGGAGGACGGTAAATGCAAGATGAAGTAAACGAGAAAGTTGTTGCCCTATCCATTAAGACCTCAAAGCTGACCGCCGAAGTGCTGCAAAAAGCCATGAAAGCGGTTTTAGCCAAAGGCAAGCAGCAGCTTTCCAAAGCCCCGCATGGGAAAATCTCTATGCGGCAGCTTATGAAACCGGGCGAAAAGGTAACGAATATTGAGATCACCGACGCGAATATCAAAGCCTTTGACGCTATCGCAAAGAAAAACGGGCTTGATTATAACGTCAAGCGGATAGAGAACGGCAAGCCGCCGACCTACCTTGTTTCCTTTCGGGGCAAGGATATTGACGTGATGACCGAAGCATTTAGGGAGTTTTCCGCAAAGAAGCTCTCACGGGAGCAAAAGCCCTCTATCCTCAAAGCGTTAGCGTCCTTTAAGGAAGCGGCAAAGCAGCTCAACGCAAACCGCCAAAAGACAAAACACAAGGACAGGGGGATTGAGCTATGAAGCCGAAAATCAAGAAACTGCTTATCCTCAATGCCCCGTATCTGCTCTTTGTGTATCTTTTTGATAAAGTCGGACAGGCGGTGCGTCTTGCCCCCGGCGCGGATATGAGCGCAAAGCTCCTGTCTATCGGGGACGGTTTTTCCGCCGCTTTTTCAAATGCCTTTCCGAGTGTTCACCCCGCCGACCTGTTGATCGGGCTTGCGGGCGCGGTAATCGTCCGGCTTGCCGTCTACATCAAGGGCAAGAACGCGAAGAAATACCGCAAAGGCATTGAATACGGCTCTGCACGTTGGGGCAAAGCCGAAGATATAAAGCCCTACATCGACCCGGTTTTTCAAAACAATGTGCTGCTCACGCAGACGGAACGGCTGACGATGAACAGCCGCCCGAAGCAGCCGAAGTACGCAAGGAATAAAAATATCCTTGTGATCGGCGGCTCCGGCTCCGGCAAGACAAGGTTTTTTGTGAAGCCGAACTTAATGCAAATGCACAGCAGCTATGTTGTTACCGACCCGAAAGGCACCGTCTTAATCGAGTGCGGAAAGCTCTTGCAGCGCGGCGGGTACAAGATAAAAGTGCTGAATACGATAAACTTCAAGAAATCCATGCGATATAACCCCTTTGTGTATATCCGCAGCGAGAAAGACATTTTGAAGCTGGTAAATACCATTATCGCCAACACCAAAGGCGACGGGGAAAAATCTGGCGAGGATTTTTGGGTGAAATCGGAACGGCTCTTTTACTGCGCTCTGATTGGCTATATCTACTACGAAGCCCCGGAAGCGGAAAAGAACTTTACGACGCTGCTTGAAATGATAAACGCCAGCGAAGCCCGCGAGGACGACCCGGAGTTTCAAAGCCCGGTTGACCTCATGTTTGAACGGCTGGAAGAAAAAGACCCGGAACATTTCGCTGTCCGGCAGTATAAGAAATTCCTGCTTTCGGCGGGTAAAACACGTTCCTCAATCCTCATTTCCTGCGGGGCGCGGCTTGCCCCCTTTGACATACGGGAACTGCGGGAACTCATGGAAACCGACGAAATGGAGCTTGACACGCTGGGCGACCGCAAAACGGCGTTATTCGTTATCATTTCCGACACCGACGATACCTTTAATTTTGTCGTATCAATCCTTTACACGCAGCTTTTCAATCTCCTTTGCGACAAGGCAGATGATGTGTACGGCGGGCGGCTGCCCGTCCATGTGCGCTGTCTGTTAGACGAGTTTGCGAACATCGGACAAATCCCGAAGTTTGAAAAGCTGATCGCCACCATACGAAGCCGGGAAATTTCCGCTTCTATCATTCTGCAAAGTCAATCGCAGTTAAAGGCAATTTACAAAGATAACGCCGATACCATAGTCGGCAACTGCGACACCACGCTTTTCCTCGGCGGCAAGGAGAAAACGACCCTCAAAGAAATATCGGAAATCTTGGGGAAAGAAACGATTGACAGCTTCAATACCTCGGAAACACGCGGACGGGAGCTGTCCCACGGGCTGAACTTCCAAAAGCTCGGCAAGGAGCTTATGACGCAGGACGAAATCGCCGTCATGGACGGCGGCAAATGTATCTTGCAGCTACGGGGTGTGCGCCCGTTCTTTTCCGACAAGTACGATATAACGCAGCACCCGAACTACAAATACCTCTCCGACTATGACAAGAAAAACGCCTTTGATATGGAAAAGCACTTGCGACGCCGCCCCGCAATCGTCAAGCCGGACGAAGTATTTGACTACTACGCCATAGACGCCGCCGACCTGTAAGGCGGCGCAGAAAGGAGGTTTTTATCAGACGCAAAAATCCCTGTCCCTATTGGGGACGCGCCCCTACCTGTAAACAGCATATCCCTTTCCCCATGCGGTAGCCGAAAAGACTACCGCTATTTTTTTACCCGAAATCCAACACAAACATATTTTTACCGCCGCAAAACGCGGCAGAAAGTGAGGTTATATGGAATTTTTTAATCAGGCAGTTACCGTTTTGCAGACCCTCGTTATCGCGCTCGGTGCCGGACTTGGTATCTGGGGCGTAATCAACTTGCTTGAGGGCTACGGAAATGATAATCCGGGCGCAAAAAGCCAGGGCATGAAGCAGCTCATGGCGGGCGGCGGTGTCGCCCTTGTCGGTATGCTGTTGGTTCCGCTTCTCTCCGGGCTTTTCTCATAAGCCGCGGAGGTAGCCTATGCAGAGCATACTTGACGCGATTAACGAATGGATAAAAGGTATTCTGATCGGAGCCATCAACGGTAATCTGTCAACTATGTTCGGGGACGTAAACGAGAAAGTAGGCACAATCGCAACGCAGGTAGGGCAAACCCCGCAAGGCTGGAACGCGAATATCTTTTCCATGATACAGACGCTATCGGAAAACGTCGTCGTACCGATTGCGGGGCTTGTCATTACCTATGTCCTATGCTATGAGCTAATCAGCATGGTAGTGGAAAAAAACAATATGCACGACGTTGACACCTTTATGTTTTTCAAATGGTTTTTCAAAGCGTTTGTGGCGGTATTCCTCGTAACGCACACCTTTGATATAACAATGGCGGTGTTCGACGTGGCGCAGCACGTTGTTTCCGGCGCGGCGGGGGTGATCGGCGGCGAAACTTCCATTGACGCCGCCGAAGCCCTCGCGTCCATGCAGGACGGGCTGGAAGCTATGGAAATCCCCGAATTGCTCCTGCTCGTTATGGAAACAAGCCTTGTCAGCCTATGTATGAAAATCATGTCGGTGCTGATAACGGTTATCCTCTACGGCAGAATGATAGAAATATACCTGTATTGCTCTGTTTCGCCTATCCCATTCGCAACTATGACAAACCGGGAATGGGGGCAGATCGGGAACAACTACCTAAAAGGGCTGTTTGCCCTCGGTTTTCAAGGTTTCCTCATTATGATATGTGTCGGCATTTACGCCGTCCTTGTCAATGAAATGGTGGTAGCTGATAATCTGCACAGCGCGATATTTTCCCTTGCAGCCTATACGGTAATCCTCTGTTTCTCCCTGTTCAAATCCGGCGCACTTGCAAAATCCATATTCAACGCCCATTAAGGAGGTGGCGCGTGAAAAAATATAAAATCATTTATGCTGACCCGCCGTGGCGATATGAAAGAAGTAAAGTACAGGGGGCGGCAGAAAAGCATTATCCTACAATGCAGCTTGACGAGTTGTGCGCCTTACCCGTTTCAGAGCTTGCGGATCAAGACTGTATTTTGTTTTTATGGGCTACATTTCCGCAACTAAACGAAGCGTTGGAGCTTATCAAGGCATGGGGGTTTACTTATAAAAGCGTGGCTTTCGTCTGGTTGAAGCTCAACCGAAAATCCCGGACGTGGTTTTATGGCTTGGGCTTTTGGACGCGGGGAAATGCGGAAATCTGTCTGCTTGCAACGAAAGGGCACCCGAAACGGAAATCCGCAGCAGTACATCAATTTATTATCAGCCCCATAGAACAGCATAGTAAGAAGCCGGACGAAGCGCGGGAAAAGATTGTCGCCCTTATGGGAGATCTCCCGCGTATTGAACTGTTTGCGCGGCAGCGTACCCCCGGTTGGGACGTATGGGGGAATGAAGTAGAACACATCGATATTTTTTCGTGAAAGGGGGTATTCGCTTGGCGTATGTTACCGTACCCAAAGACCTATCCAAAATCAAAACCAAAGTAGCATTTAACCTTACGAAACGGCAGATCGTTTGTCTGGGCGCGGCTCTCCTTGTGGGATTGCCGCTTTTCTTTTTGCTCAAAGGCAGCGCGGGGACGACCCTTGCAGCTATGGCAATGATTGTCGTTATGCTGCCCTGTTTCCTCTTTGCCATGTATGAACGACACGGGCAGCCCCTTGAAGTCGTGGTAAAGAACATCATTCAGACAAAGTTTACCCGTCCAAAGGAACGCCCTTATCAGACGGAAAACTTCTATGCCGTCTTGGAGCGACAGCGAAAACTTGAAAAGGAGGTATCGGCTATTGTCAAAGGCACAGGCGCAAAAGGCGCGGGAAGCCGCCGCAGGAACAAAGCGTAAATTATCCCGCGCCGAACAGAAACAGATTGCCGCCCTTATAAGGCAGGCAAAGGGCGACGGGAAAGCGCATACCGCGCAGCAGACCATTCCCTACTTGCAGATGTACCCGGACGGGATTTGCAGGATTACGGAAAAGAAATACAGCAAAAGCGTTGTGTTTGAGGATATTAACTATCAGCTTGCACAGGCGGACGACAAGACCGCTATCTTTGAAAATTGGTGCGACTTTCTGAATTACTTTGACGCTTCCGTTTCGGTGCAGCTCTCTTTCATCAATCAAGGGACGCAGCGCGGCGAAGCGGAAAAAGCTATCGACATTCCGGCGCAGGACGACGCTTTCAATTCCATTCGCGCCGAGTATTCGGATATGCTCAAAAACCAGCTTTCCAAAGGGAATAACGGGCTTGTGAAGCACAAATACATCACCTTTTCCATTGAAGCGGACAGCTTGGCGGCGGCAAAAGCCCGCCTTGCCCGTATCGAAACGGACGTACTCAACAATTTTAAGGTGCTGGGCGTAGCCGCCCGCCCCATGACGGGCTATGACCGCTTGAAAGTGCTGCATGGGGTGTTCCACCCGGAGGGTGAGCCGTTTTCCTTTGACTGGGCTTGGCTTGCCCCGTCGGGGCTTTCTACCAAAGACTTTATTGCCCCGCCGTCGTTCCGTTTCGGCGAGGGGCGCACGTTCCGTATGGGGCGCAAGATCGGCGCGGTGTCATTCTTACAGATACTTGCGCCGGAGCTGAACGACCGCATTTTGTCGGACATTCTCGACCTTGAAACGGGCGTGATTGTCAATCTCCATATCCGCAGTATCGACCAGAGCGAAGCCATTAAGACGATTAAGCGGAAAATCACAGACCTTGACAAAATGAAAATCGAGGAACAGAAGAAAGCCGTCCGTTCCGGCTATGACATGGATATTATTCCGTCCGACCTTGCCACCTTTGGCAGCGAAGCGAAAAATCTCTTGCAGGATTTACAGAGCCGGAATGAGCGAATGTTTCTCCTTACGTTCCTTGTGGCAAACATGGCGGACACAAAGCGGAAGTTGGAAAATGACGTGTTCGCGGCGGCAGGTATCGCGCAGAAATACAACTGCGCTTTGACCCGTCTTGACTACCAGCAGGAAGCGGGCTTGCTGTCGTGCGTCCCTATCGGGGAAAACCTCGTCCCCATTCAAAGGGGCTTGACGACAAGCAGCACCGCTATTTTTATCCCCTTTATCACACAGGAGCTTTTCCAGACCGGGGAAGCCCTGTATTACGGGCTGAACGCTTTAAGCAACAACATGATACTTTGCGACCGCAAGCAGCTTAAAAACCCGAATGGGCTGATTTTGGGAACGCCGGGAAGCGGTAAATCCTTTGCGGCAAAGCGGGAAATGACAAACGCTTTCCTCATTACGGACGACGATATTATCATCTGCGACCCGGAAGCGGAGTATTTCTCCCTTGTGCAGCGTTTGGGCGGACAGGTAATCCGGCTTTCCCCGACGGGCAAGGGCATTGACGGGAAGCCGCAGTACGTCAACCCTATGGATATTAACCTCAATTACAGCGAGGACGACAGCCCCCTTGCGCTGAAATCCGACTTTATCCTTTCCCTCTGCGAGCTGGTGATCGGCGGCAAGGAGGGCTTGCAGCCCGTGGATAAGACGGTTATTGACCGGGCTGTACGGAACGTGTACCGCCCGTACCTTGCCGACCCCGACCCGGCGAAAATGCCTGTCTTGGGCGACCTCTACAACGAGCTTTTGCAGCAGCCGGAGCCGGAAGCGGCGCGGATTGCGGCGGCGTTGGAGCTGTATGTTTCCGGCTCACTCAACGTCTTTAACCACCGTACCAACGTGGAGCTTTCAAACCGCCTTGTCTGCTTTGATATTAAGCAGCTTGGGAAGCAACTCAAAAAGTTAGGTATGCTCATTGTGCAAGACCAGGTATGGAACCGCGTAACGGTCAACCGGGCAGAGAAAAAGGCGACGCGCTACTACATGGACGAGTTTCACTTGCTCTTGAAAGAGGAGCAGACGGCAGCCTATTCCGTCGAGATTTGGAAACGGTTTAGGAAATGGGGCGGCATACCGACCGCTATCACGCAGAACGTCAAAGACCTCTTGGCAAGCCGCGAAGTGGAAAACATCTTTGAAAACAGCGATTTTGTCCTCATGCTCAATCAGGCGCAGGGCGACAGGGCTATCCTTGCAAAGCAGCTCAACATTTCCCCGCAGCAGATGAAGTACGTTACCCATACCGAAGCGGGCGAGGGGCTTATTTTCTACGGCAACGTGGTACTGCCCTTTATCGACCGGTTCCCGAAAGATACCGAGCTTTACCGCGTAATGACGACGAAGCCGGAGGAAGTGGGCGACGCATGAAAACGGACGTAATCATCAACAGGGACGCCCTCTGCGCCCTGCGGGAGCTGCCCGATGAAAGCGTCCATTGTTGCGTTACCAGCCCGCCCTATTATGCCCTGCGGGACTACGGGCTTGACGCGCAGATCGGGCGCGAGGACACGCCGGAGCAGTACATTGATCGGCTTGTCGCCGTATTCCATGAGCTGAAACGGGTATTGCGCCCGGACGGCACCTTTTGGCTGAATATCGCAGACACCTACTGCGGCACCGGCAGCAAAGGCGGCTACGCAGACCCGAAAAATCCAAAGGGCAGGAACGGGCAGAGCCTTTCCCTTAACCGCCGCGCCCCAAACTGCAAGCAAAAGGATTTAATCGGTATTCCGTGGCTATTGGCGTTTGCCCTGCGAGCGGACGGGTGGTATTTACGCAGCGACATCATTTGGCAGAAAGAAAACCCCATGCCCGAAAGCTGCAAAGACCGTCCGAGCCGTTGCTATGAACACATTTTCCTGCTTGCAAAGTCAAAGCAGTATTTCTATGACGCTGCCGCCATAGCCGAGCCGATAGCCCCCACGACGGCGGCGCGGTACAGGCAGGGACGCGCAGCCGGACACAAATACGCCGAGGAAGTCCCCGGACAGGGTAAAGTGCAGGGAATCAACAAAGCGAGGAAAGGCGGCTACTACGACGACGCGCTGATCCCCACCATGCGGAACAAGCGGGATATATGGCTGATTAACACCGTCCCTTACAAGGGCGGGCATTTTGCCGCGTTCCCGCCGAAGTTAGCGGAAACCTGTATTTTGGCGGGCTGTCCGAAAGGCGGCATTGTGATAGACCCATTCTTTGGAAGCGGTACTACGGGCAAAGCGGCAAAAGACCTTGACCGCCATTATATCGGCATTGAGATTAACATTGAGTATTGCGCCCTTGCGAGGGCGCGGATTGGAGGTGAAAGCACTTGAAAGACCCGATGAAGCCCCGCGACAAAATCACGCAGAAAATGAGCCGCGACGGGCTGACCGAGCAAAACCAGTCTACGGGCGAAAGCGAGCTTATCAGCAAGCGCGTACAGGACGTGGATTTTCAGAAAACGCCGGAGCAGCAAGCCGCACAGGACGCGGCGCAGCTTCAAGGGGCGGTTTCCCCGTCCTCTCCCTTGCCCCACGCGCCGGAGCATTTTTCAAAACCGCAGGACGCAGCCGCCGAGCGCGTCATGGAGCATATCGGCGCGGGGCAGACCCGGAAAGCGTCGAAAAAGGCTGTCCGGCGGGCGCAGGAAGCGGCAGCGTCAAAGGCGCAGCCGTCCCGTCTGCAATTTACCGACGAGGAACGGGCAACGCCGGAGCTGGAAAAGTACATCAAGAAATCGGACAAAGCCGCCGACCGTCTGGACGCAGCGCGGGCGGCACTTCCCCCAAAGAAGAAATCGCGGCTGCAATTTGACAAGCAGGAAACGCCGCCGAGCTTCGAGGGCAAGCGCAATCCCTTATCCCGCCCCGCGCAGGAAGCCGGGATTTTCGTCCACAACAAGATACATTCCGTGGAGAAAGACAATTCCGGCGTTGAGGGAGCGCACAAATCCGAGGAAGCCGCCGAGCGCATGGGGAAATACGGTGTCCGAAAGGTCAAAGAGGGCTACCGCAGCCACAAGCTGAAACCTTACCGCAAGGCGGCGCAAGCGGAAAAAGCGGCGGCAAAGGCAAACGCCAACTTTTACTATCACAAAGCCCTGCACGATAACCCGCAGCTTCGCAGCAACCCCCTTTCCCGTTTCATGCAGAAGCAGAAAATCAAGCGGGAATATGCAAAAGCGGCAAGGAAAGGCGGCGCAGCCACCGCGAAAAAAGCGGCGGAAAGCACCCGCAAGGCGGCAAAGAAAACCGCCGAGGAAACAAGGAAAGCCGCGCTCTTTGTGGCAAGGCACCCGGTAGGCGTACTGATTGCGATTGCCGCGCTGCTTTTGTTCATCATCATTTTTGCGGGGCTGTCCTCTTGTTCCTCTATGTTTTCCGGCGCGGTCAACGGCGTTGTGGGGACTTCCTACACGTCGGAGGACAGCGACCTTGTGGCGGTGGAAAACAACTACGCCGCTATGGAAAACGAGCTGCAAGCCGAGATTGACAACATCGAAAACACCCACCCCGGCTACGATGAATACCGCTACGACCTTGACGCTATCGGGCATAACCCGCACGAATTAGCGTCCTATCTGACTGCCCTTTTGCAAAGCTACACCCCGCAGAGCGCACAGGCAGAAATCGAGCGTATCTTTGATATGCAATACACCCTCACGCTGACCGAGGAAGTGGAGGTACGCTACCGCACCGAAACGAGGACGGACAGCGAGGGCAACAGCTACACCGTAGAGGTACCGTATAACTACTATATCCTCAACGTCAAGCTGGAAACCCGCCCGATCACGTCCCTTGCGCCGGAGCTGTTGAACGACGAGCAGCTTGAAATGTTCCGCGTCTATATGGAAACGAGCGGCAACAAGCCGCTTATTTTCGGCGGCGGTTCTCCCGACGGAAGCCCGTCCGAGGACATAAGCGGGGTACAGTTCGTAAACGGTACCCGCCCCGGAAACACCGCCCTTGTAGACCTTGCAAAGCAGCAAGTCGGGAATGTGGGCGGCTATCCCTATTGGAGCTGGTACGGCTTCAATTCCCGCGTGGAGTGGTGCGCCTGTTTCGTGAGCTGGTGCTACAATCAGGCGGGCGCAAGCGAGCCGCGCTTTTCCGGCTGTCAATCGCAGGGCGTCCCGTGGTTTCAATCGCGGGGACAATGGGGCGCGAGGGATTATGAGAATATCGCCCCCGGCGACGCTATCTTTTTCGATTGGGATTTAGACGGCAGCGCAGACCATGTAGGCATTGTGATCGGCACAGACGGAAGCCGCGTTTATACCGTCGAGGGAAATTCCGGCGACGCCTGTAAAATCAAGAGCTATGCCCTTACCTATGAATGTATCAAAGGATACGGGCTGATGAATTGGGACTGACCCACCGAAGAAAGGAGAATTTTATCTATGGCTATGAACAAAATTGAACGTCTTGACCGGGAAATCCAAAAGACCCGCGAGAAGATCACCGAGTATCAGAACAAGCTCAAAGAGCTTACCGCGCAGAAAACCGAAGCGGAAAACCTGCAAATCGTCCAGCTTGTGCGGGCTATGCGCCTTACCCCGCAGGAGCTTACCGCCATGCTGTCCGGCGACACAATCCCCGGTATGGCGGCTCTCCCCGCAGACGGTTACGCCGAAGAACAGGAGGACGCAGCGAATGAAGAATAAAATCAAAAGGACTTTGACCGCGCTTTGTGCCGCCCTTATGCTTATGGGCGGCTTTTCTGTTACCGCCTTTGCACAGACGCCGGAGAACGACGCCACCAACGATACGGGCGTTGTCGTGGAAGAAACCGAGGACACGCCGCCCCTTACCCCGGACGGGAACGCTACCCTTGTGGACGACTACGGCGGCAATAAGCAGCTCATTACCGTTACCACCAAAAGCGGCAACTATTTCTATATCATCATCGACCGGGACGACGAGGGCGAAAACACCGTCCATTTCCTCAATCAAGTAGACGAAGCCGACCTTATGGCTCTTATGGAGGACGAGGACGGGCAGACGGAAGAAACGCCCGCCGTCTGCAACTGTACGGATAAATGCGAAGCCGGAGCCGTCAATACCGCTTGCCCCGTCTGCTCTGTCAATCTGGGCGACTGTACGGGCAAGGAAGCCGAGCCGGAGGAACCCGAACAGCCGGAAGAAGAAACGCAGGGTAACATCGGCGGTATTCTGCTGATCGTCCTTATCCTTGCCGGAGGTGGCGGCGCAGCGTTCTATTATTTCAAAGTCTTAAAGCCGAAAAAGGACGCGGCAAAGGGAAATGACAATCTCGATGAATACGATTTTGACGATTACGACGAGGACGAGGAAGCGGACGGCGAGCTGCCCGACGGCGCAGCAGCCGACGAACAGGAGGACGAAACCGTATGAGTGAAACACTTATCATAGCTGAAAAGCCGAGCGTGGCGGCGACGATTGCCGCCGCGCTGGGCGCAAAGGAGAAGAAGGACGGGTATATCGCAGGAAACGGCTGCCTTGTTTCCTGGTGCGTGGGGCATTTGGTACAGCTTGCGGAAGCTGCCGCCTATGGCGAGCAGTACAAAAAATGGAGCTATGACAGCTTACCCATTCTGCCGCAGGAATGGCAGTACGCTGTTGCCAGCGACAAGGGAAAGCAATTCAAAATCCTAAAAGACCTCATGCACCGCGCCGACGTTTCCGAAGTCGTCAACGCTTGCGACGCAGGGCGCGAGGGAGAACTCATTTTCCGTTTTGTCTATGATGTGGCGGGCTGCAAAAAGCCCATGCGCCGCCTTTGGATTTCCTCTATGGAAGAAAGCGCAATCAAGGCGGGCTTTGCGTCCCTCAAGGACGGGAAAGAGTACGACCCCCTTTATTCCTCTGCCCTTTGCAGGGCAAAAGCCGATTGGATTATCGGTATCAATATGACCCGCCTGTTTTCCTGCCTGTATGGAAAGACGCTGAATGTGGGGCGCGTCCAGACCCCGACGCTTAAAATGCTTGTAGACCGGGACGCCGCCATTACCACCTTTAAGAAAGAAAAATACTACCATGTGTGCCTATCCCTCTCCGGCGTGGAAGCCGCAAGCGCGAAGATCCACGCCGCAGAAGAAGCGGGGAATTTGAAAGCCGCTTGCGAAGCGGCACAGGCGGTTTGTACTTCCGTTACCCGCGAGGAGAAAACCGTTGCCCCGCCGAAACTCTTTGACCTTACCAGCTTGCAGCGGGAAGCAAACCGCATTTACGGATATACCGCAAAACAAACCCTTGATTTGGCGCAAGCCCTGTACGAAAAGAAGCTGCTTACCTATCCAAGAACGGACAGCAGCTATCTTACCGACGACATGGGCGGTACGGCGGCGCAGATCGCCGCCCTGCTTGCCGGAAAGCTGCCCTTTATGCAGGGCGCAGACTTCACGCCGGAAATCTCCCGTCTGCTGGACAGCAAAAAGGTGTCCGACCACCACGCGATTATCCCTACAATGGAGCTTGCAAAAGCCGACCTTGCCGCACTGCCGGAAAGCGAGCGCAATATCCTTACCCTTGCAGGGGCGCGCCTTTTAATGGCTTGCGCCGAACCGCATATCTTTGAAGCGGTTACGGCGGTTTTCTCCTGCGCGGGGCAGATTTTTACCGCACAGGGAAAGACGGTGCTTGCCGCAGGGTGGAAAGGCTTGGAACGCCGCTTTATGGCGACGCTGAAAAAGAAAGCTGACACCGAGGACGACGAGGAAAACGCCCTTTCGCTGGACGTACCGCCTTTTGCCGAGGGGCAGACTTTTGACAACCCGCAAGCGGCGGTTACGGAGCATTTCACGACGCCGCCGAAGCCCCATAACGAAGCGTCGCTGCTCTCTGCTATGGAACGCGCCGGGAATGAGGAAACCGACCCGGACGCGGAACGCCGGGGGCTTGGGACGCCCGCCACCCGCGCCGCTATCATTGAAAAGCTGGTAAAGGGCGGCTTTGTGGAGCGCAAGGGAAAGCAGCTCATTCCGACCAAAAGCGGGATTGAGCTTGTCTGCGTCCTGCCGGAGGTGCTTACTTCCCCGCAGCTTACCGCCGATTGGGAAAACAATCTGACGCAGATTGCAAAGGGCAACGCCGACCCGGACAGCTTTATGACGGGCATTGAAACCATGACGCGGGAGCTGGTAAGCACCTATCCTTTCCTTTCCGACAAGGAAAAGGAGCGTTTCAAAGAGGAAAAGCCGGTGATCGGCAAATGCCCCCGTTGCGGCGCGGACATTTACGAGGGCAGAAAAAACTACTACTGCGCGAACAAGGATTGCGCCTTTACCATGTGGAAGAATGACCGATTTTTTGAGGAACGGAAAGTAACCTTTTCCCCGAAGATTGCCGCCGCCCTCTTGAAAGACGGGAAAGCAAAAGTCAAAAAGCTGTACTCCCCGAAAACGGGGAAAACCTACGACGGTACTATCCTGTTAGCCGATACGGGCGGGAAGTACGTCAACTACCGAATTGCAATCCAGAGGGACAGAGAAGTTACGCAGCAAGCATAGGAAAGGGGTACCCTTTCCGTAAAAATCCCCGTTTTCGTCTGCCGACGATTGCGGGGATTTTGCTTGTTGGGAAGTGTCCCAAACCCTCTTGAAAATCTGAAACGAAAGGAGCGACCGAATGAGCGAACAATTTTCTATCTTACTTGGAAACCATAGCCGCCTTGAAGCCGGACAGACGGACGGCGCGTGGCTGCCTATGCCAGCCACAACGGAGCAGCTTCACGACGCTATGAGGAATATTGGCGTTACCGCAGAAAACCCGCAGGATTTATTTGTGGGCGGCTTTGCAAATACCGAACAATGCCCCTTTGACGTGCCGCTTTCCGTTATCCAAAGCGGCAGCATAGACGAGCTGAATTATCTTGGAAAGCTGCTTGAAATGCAGGGCGACGAGGATAAAGCGAAGTTTGCGGCGGCGGTTACGCTGGGCGAGTATGCCGGAAATCTCAAAGACCTTATCAACCTTGCACAAAACCTTGACTGCTATTGGATTTATCCCACCGTCCAAAGCGAAGAAGATTACGGCTACTATCTGATCGACGAGCTGGACGAATTGGAGCTGCCGGAAGAAGCAAAGCGGTATTTCATGTATGAGGAATACGGACGGGACGCCGCTATCAACGACGGGGGCAGATTTACCGAACAGGGCTATATCTATAACAACAAGAACACCTTTTCCGAGTGGTACAACGGGCGCGAAAGCGACATACCCAAAGAATACCGCATTATGAGCTACCCGCAGCCGGAGCGCGGCGAAACAGAACGTACAGACTTTGACGCGGCGGCTACCATGCCGCCCGCCGCCGAGCCGCGCCCGGTTATCCCCCTTATCCTTACGGCGGACAACCCCGCCGACAAGATGAAAGAGATTACCGACCGTCTGGAACAGGGCATTATGGGCGTGTTTGAAAGCGAGCGGTACGCGGAGTATTTGCGTACCATGTCAAAGTTTCACAATTACAGCTTGAACAACACCCTCTTGATTGCCATGCAGGGCGGCAATTTGGTAAAGGGCTACCGTCAATGGGAAAAGGAGTTTGACCGCCATGTGAAGCCCGGAGAAAAGGCAATCAAGATACTTGCCCCCGCCCCGTACAAAGTCAAAAAGGAACGGGAGAAAATCGACCCGGACACGAAAATGCCCGTGATCGGCGCGGACGGGAAGCCTGTCATGGAAACGCAGGAAATTACCATACCCGCCTACAAGGTGGTATCTGTCTTTGACGTATCGCAGACCGAGGGAAAGGAGCTGCCAAACCTCTCTGTTTCCGAGCTGACGGGTGATGTGGAGCAGTACCGGGACTTTTTCGCAGCCCTTGAACGGACTTCCCCCTTTGCCATTGCTTTTGAAACGCTGGACGGCGGCGCAAAAGGACGTTGTTATTATGAAGAAAACCGTATTGCAATCCATGAGGGCATGAGTGAATTACAGAACATTAAAACGGCAATTCACGAAATATCCCATGCGACTATGCACGACACCGCCCCGGACGACCCTACGCGCCCCGACCGCCGTACCCGCGAGGTACAGGCGGAAAGCGTCGCTTACGCCGTCTGCCAGCACTACGGGCTTGACACGTCCGACTATTCTTTCGGATATGTCGCCGGGTGGAGCAGCGGCAAGGAGCTTTCGGAGTTGAAAGGCTCTCTTGAAACAATCCGCAGCACCGCCGCAAAGCTGATTGAAACCATTGACGGGCATTTTGCTGAAATCCAGCAAGAGAAAGCCGCCGTACAGGAACAGGAAGCGCAGCCTATCACGCCGGAGCCGCAGCCCGCACAGGAGCAGACGGAACAGGCGACGCCGCCGGAAACCGCCCCACAGGAAGCGGAGCCGCCCGCCGTGAAATACTATCCGATCAACGAAGCTGCCGCCCGCCGCGCAAAGGAAATGAACAGCTATTCCGACTACAAGCCCGGTAGCGCAACGGCAGAATACCGCAGCTATGTCGAGGAAGCCGTACAGCTTGCCGAGCGGCAGAAAGCGCGGGTAGACCCGATGTACCATGAGAAAATCGACAGTCTGCTTGATACCTACGCCCGGAAACTTGCGGCGAATATGAACAAGGGCTTTGAGATCGACGCCCGCGTTCCCTCTATTCTGATTGCGGGCGGCTCTAATTTCCCCGTCCGTAAAAAGGAAAAGCAGAACGCCGCCCGCGATACCAATTACCGGGAGTGGCAGGACATTCAAGGCTTACTCGATAAAATCCGCAGTACCTGCATGGGCGGTATCAGCGCGGACGACCCGCAGGCGGTTCAAAAGCTGGAAAAGAAACTTGCGGGCTTGGAGAAAGCGCAGGAAACCATGAAAGCGGTAAACGCCTATTACCGCAAGCATAAAACTCTTGACGGCTGCCCCCATTTATCGGCGGAGAGTATCGAGAAAATGAAAGCGGATATGGCGAGCCAGTGGCATATCGAGGATAAGCCCTATCCGACATGGGCGTTATCCAACAACAGCGCGGAAATCCGGCGTGTGAAAGAGCGTATCAAATCCCTTTCGCAGCAACGGGAAATCGGCTATGTCGGCTGGGAATTTGAGGGCGGCAAGGTAGAAGCCAACGCCGAAGCAAACCGTCTGCAAATCCTCTTTGAAGAAAAGCCGGACGCCGCCACGCGGGAAGAATTAAAGTCAAACGGTTTTCGGTGGTCGCCCAAAGCCGAAGCATGGCAACGGCAGCTTACCGATAACGCATACCGTTCCGCAGACTACATCAAAGCCATTTTGCCCCTTTCCGGGGAAAAGCCCTCGGAGCTTTTACGGGCGCATATCCGGCAGCAAAAGTCGGCTTCACAGGAGGCACCCGCGCCGGAGCCGATTTACAAGGTACACACAAACCCGCGCAGCGACAGCCGGGAAAACCTTTGCTTCTTACAGGCATATATCCCGCAGGAGGACGGGAAAGCGCAGATCGGGGACGTACTGTATATCGGTACGCCGGAGAAGTGCCGCGAGCTGATGGCGCAGCTCAACGCCGGAGAGCTGACGCAGGGCGAAGTGAAAGAGCTTTACGCAAAGGCGCAGGAAGCCGGACAGGATAAAGACACCTTTTCCATTTATCAGTTAAAGCGCGGGGACGAAACAAGGGACTTGCGCTTTGAGCCTTACGACCGTCTGCAAGCGACGGGACACGCCGTAGATCGGGCAAATTATGAGCTGATCTATACCGCGCCCCTTGCGCCGGACACTTCCCTTGAAGATATTTACACCCGTTTTAATATCGACCACCCCGCCGACTTCAAGGGACATAGCCTTTCCGTTTCCGATATTGTGGTGCTTCATCGGGACGGCAGGGACGCCGCTCATTATGTAGACAGTATCGGCTATCGGGAAGTACCGGAGTTTTTCAAGGAGCAGGGACGGCAGCTTACCCCCGACGAGCTGGAAACGGGCGAAACCGTGAAAACGCCGAGGGGGACTTTCTATGTAACCGCCATGAGCCGCGAGCAAATGGAAGTTGCCGGGTACGGGCTTCATCATCAATCCGAGGACGGCAAGTATCTAATTATGGGGAATGGGACGCGGGCTTTTGCTATTCCCGCCGAACAGCCGGAAAAGGTCAACCCCTTAAAGCACATCGAGGACACCGTAGAGCAGAACGACAACGCTTTTGACGGGCTTATCAATAATACGCCGCAGACGCCCACCGCCGGAGAGCTGGAGCAAAAGGCAAAGGCTGGCGAGCCGATCTCTCTTGCGGACTATGCCGCCGCAATCAAGGCGGAGAAAGAGCGCGGCAGCGCAAAGCAGGAAAAGCCCTCTATCCGGGCGCAGCTTCGAGCCGAAAAGGAACGGGCGGCGCAGAAAAAGACCGTAAAGACGAAAAATCACGAATTGGAGGTATGAGTATGGTACAGTTTACCGTTGAAGAAACAAACCTTATGAGTATTTACCACGAGGGCGGCAAGGCGCAGCTTATGGAGAACATGACCGCCGCGCTGCCCGATATGGACGCGGATATGCGGGAGCTTGCAAAGCGCACCATTTCCAAAGTGGACGCTTTGACCGATGAAGAATACGCGGGGCTTGCCGTCTATGCCGCCGATGAAGCATGAGTGCGGTAAAGCGGCTGACGCCGCCGCAAAGCCGGAAAGTGGGTGCCCTTGTAAAACGGGAGTGTTGCAACTGCGTAGACGGTAAATGCCTTTTGCTGGACGACGGGGACGAGTGCGTTTGCCCGCAGCTCATTTCCTATTCGCTGCTTTGCAAATGGTTTCGCGTCGCGGTACTTCCCGCCGACAAGCTCCTGTATGCGGAGCTGATGAACACCGAGGACAAAAGACGTTGTATCGAGTGCGGCGCGTCCTTTGCGTCCAGCTCAAACAGCGTCAAATACTGCCCGGAGTGCCGCAAGCGGATCACCCGCAGACAAGCCGCCGAGCGTATGCGAAAAATGCGCTCCCTGTTACGCGATAGGGGCGCAAAAAGCCTTGTATAGCGCGGCTCTGATAGCCGCTTTTCCATAGGGCAAGGGCTTTATACCTTTTCCCTCAAAAATGACGTTCTACTGCGTAACGCCTTTTCCTGCACCCATAGAAAACCGGGGCGCGGTGGCCACACTATCGGCTGCCGCGTCCCGGCTTTTTCTGTTTTATAAAACTTCTATATCCGCTATGTAATATGGCATTGCGCCGATAAAAGTATTGTCCTCTGTCTTTAAGACAAGCAAGTCAGTTTCTCTGATGTAGCGTCCATAGTCAATACGCTGCACATATCCTACAAGGGTTTTCCCGTCCGTAAATGTGATTTTTACTTTGCTCCCAATATCAATATAGCTTTCCATGCCGTACATATCATTTTCTTTTGTTACTCTGATACACGCCGTAATATCAACGATTTTCATTTTATTCCCGTTCCTTTCCTTTCTCCTGTTCCGGCTCTTTTGGCTGCCGCAAAATGCTGTCAACATTCCGCTTGATAACGTCGTATTCCTTAACCTGTTTTTTCAGCTTGCCATAGTCGGCGTATAGGGCTTCTTTACGCTCTTGCAGCTTGGCGTACTCTGTTTGCAGCGCGGCAATATCGGGAAGTTTGGAAATGCCCGCCCCCTTGATTGCCTTTACTGCCGCTTCATGCAGGATTATATCGCGCTCATGGGCTGCCCGGTAGCTGCCCTTATCCTTTGCCTTGCGGTAAGCGTCGTAGGAGGGCTTTGTCTTTTGATAGGTGGTAATGTTCTTGATAAGCACCGCCATATCGGAAAGCCTTGTTTCCACGTCCTTTAATACTTTTGCTGCCTGTCCGCTTGCCGTCTGGACTTCTGCAATCTTGGCGGTCAAATCCCCGTACTGTTCAATCCCGTGTGTTGTGAGGAAGTTATACGTCTTTGCTGCCTGTTTCAGATTATGGATTTTCGCCCATTGTTCATAGCCCTGGCTCTGCGCCGCTTTGATACTGTTTTCAATGTCAATGAGCAGCGACACACCCCGATCTGCTTGCGGGACTTTTGCAGCGCGGGTACGCTTGCCCTTTATCCGTTCCTTGATTGCGTCCTCGGTGTAATCTGCGCCGATAGTCTTTAAGCGGGTAAACCGTTCCTGCCCCGGCACAAGGCAGGACACATATTTTCCGCGCTTTATCTCATAGCCCAACCCTTGCAGACGGGATAGCAATTCCTCGAAGCTGTTTACTTGCGGGATTAGGGTATCAACGGCAATCTTCAATTTTGCCTTTGCGGATTTCTCCTTGTGGTACGCAGCATAATTTTTTCCCTTGCTGCCTTTCTCCGGCACGACCACCGACAAGCCGTTTTCTCGGCACAGCCTGTCGCTGATGTTGCGTATGCCATAATAGGTGCGCTTATTGGAAACGTACTTGTGGTGATCTACAAAGTTGACCGCGCAAAAAATGATGTGGTGGAGTAGGGAAGCACCGCCTTGTCACATTGCTGTGGTAGGTTTGCGCCACCCTCTCCGGGAACCGTACGTACCCCTCTCAGAGTATACGGCTCTGTTACTGCTCG
>NZ_JACJLC010000190.1 GCF_016901955.1 Pseudoflavonifractor phocaeensis | reverse complement strand
CGTTATCTGGCAACGGGACAACTCACGCAAAAGCGGTCACAGCAGACCGGCAAAAGCAATCAGATGATAGAGCGAGCGATTCGACGGTACTACTTTGGTGCCAAGCGGTTATCCCTAAGATCCGCCTACGAGATGATGCTGCTGGAGGACTATGTAGGACCCGATGGAGAGCTGGATAGCGATGCTCCAACATGGTCACAGTTCCGACACTACTACTACGATCATGACATGCACAAGGACCCGCAAAAGGTCATCGCACGAGAGGGCCTTACCAAATACCAGAGAGATCATCGACCTGCATGGGGCTCCTCCGCCGGATGGAGGCCGCAGCCCGGGAGCTATCAGATGGATGCCACACAGGCGGATATCTATCTGGTGTCCAGGCAAGATCGTTCCATCGTGGTAGGTAGGCCGTATATCTACTTGGCGGTAGATACAGCCACCCACCTGATCGCCGGGGTCAATGTTGGGTATAGCTGCGATGAGACTGCTGTAATGGCTTGCATTGAGCAGGCTGCTATGGACAAGGTTGGGTACTGTGCTCGCTACGGCATTGAAATCACACCGGAGCAATGGCCATCGGTGGGTATGCCGTCTGAGATCATCACTGACAAGGGGCGAGAGTTCTTCGGCCCACGAATGTCGGAACTATGCCGCCGGTACGGGCTGGAAATACTGACCTTGCCGCCATTTCGCCCGGATCAAAAGGGTGCTGTCGAAAAATCGATTGACCTGCTGCAGGAACGGTATAAGCCCATGCTGAGAGGCAAAGGTGTCATAGAGGATGATGCACAAGAACGATGGGCTACCGACTACCGCACGCAGGCAACCCTTGACCTTGATGATTTTGCACGGGTTATCATCCACTCTGTACTGTACCTAAACAGCGGGAGACTTGTCGATGGCAAGACTCCAGCAGAAAGATGGAGGGAGCTATCACCCCGATTGATGGCGGTTGATCCGCAAGAGCTGCACATACAGACGCTGCCACGGGATACCGTAAAACTGACCCGTAAAGGGATCAGAGTCAACCGTATGTGGTATGCCCCAAATGATGCAGATGGGTTGACCATTGGAGACAGCTATACGATTGCCTATGACCCGGCAGATCTGCGCCGTATCCATATCATCCTGGCTGACCGGATCTGTCCATGTCATGCAGTGGAAATTGGCCAGTCGCTCTCTGTTTGCGAGGTCGATGCGGTCCACGAAGTCGCTAAGACACACGTGCAGGCGGCTCGACTGCGAGAGACTGCTACAAGTATCACAGCCATGAAGGCCATCCGATCGGTTATTGAGCAGGCAGACAGCAGACGGGAACCAATCAGACAAGTCGACGGAGAGCAAATCAAACAGGA
>NZ_JACJLC010000189.1 GCF_016901955.1 Pseudoflavonifractor phocaeensis | reverse complement strand
ACTCCACCGCGCCTGCAAACCAGTTGTTTGTCCGCACATCGGTAAAGGAGCCGACCATTGGCGCGGCGCTCGGCGGCGCAGACGGCAGGCCTTCCAGCATGGACGGCTCAAAGGGGACGACAGGGAAATCACCGTATACCTCTACATAATCAGGCAAAGTAGCCACCTTGTCCGATAATGCGATTGTGATGTTGTCGCCATTGATGTAAGTTGCGGTAAACTTTTCCACATTGGGCATCAGAAGTAATGTATCGCCTCGACAACTGATCGAACCGCCGCCGACATTATCCGAGCCTATCTGTTTGACACGATTCAGATTGATGGTGGGTACATCCGAACTCTCTATGTTACGCACGTTCAAAATCGTGTCCGGCAAGGTCAAGGCATCCATCTGGCAGACAGCCAAAAAGTCATCCCATGTGGTAATAGCAGCCGGCCAATTAGTCACTTGACCGATGTTATTAGCCGCAAACGCTCTCCAGCCCATATGTTCCAGGCTGTCCGGCAGACGGATGTTCATTTTTGTTCCTTGATTGATCGCATAAAAAGCCCGTTCTCCGATATATTTCACACCATTAGGAATTTCCAAATAACTAATATCGATTTGATAATCGGAGTAAAACGCATTCATGCCGATATAGGTCAGGGCGTCGGGTAAATCGCGCAGGGCACTTGGAGGAACGCCTTGGTGTCCGTCGGAAACATCGTCGATATAGGTGACGCTTTCCGGCAGGGTAAAATCGTCTAATTCATACATCCCATAGGGAAACGCATCCGGTCCGATATAGCGCAGCCCATCGGGGAGGGACATGGTGGTGTCATACCGACTGGATTGCCATTCCATTATCCCCAGCGTACCGGGGCGGACGTCGACATGGAGCGGTGTCCAGGAATCCAGTTCGGTTTCCTTAAAGAAGAATACGCCGCCAAGATAGTTTTCGCCGCCTGGCAGGTTCTCCCAATACGGGGTATCCCTAAGGCTTCCAGGATAGAGGGTTTCCAGTGTGCTTGGGAAGCTGATGCTGTCAAGCGAGCTGCAGCCGGCAAATGCGTTATCACCGATTTTTTTCAACCCCTCCGGCAGCACGACATTGTTCAGGCTGGCACAGCCGTCAAAGGCTCCAAACCCAATCTCTTTTAAGCCGCTGCCAAAGGTTACCGTAGTTAGTTCCGACTGTGCGCCAAAAGCGCCGTCTGCAATGTATTCCACGCTGTCCGGTAACGTGACAGAGGTAACCTTACAATTTTCAGTGCGGGCAAGGGAGAAGGCACCGGTGGCAATGCCCCTGACGCCATCCGGTACGGTAACCACAGGATCGTCCCCAAAATAGCATACCAGTTCTCCGCCGATGACAATAAAGGGGTCGCCGCCGTCCCACAC
>NZ_JACJLC010000188.1 GCF_016901955.1 Pseudoflavonifractor phocaeensis | reverse complement strand
TTGAACTTGAAACGGATGATATGGGCCATGAAATGACGCCAGTGGGCGTCTTTTTTCTTGTCAATTTTCCAATACAGATTTTTAAAGAGTACTTTGTCAACAGCTCCAAAACGGGACAACGTGCAAGAAAAAGTCTTTCGAGCTGTAATCATGGTATTGGATGTCATTCTGGTCTTTGGCATGGCGACTGCTATGCTGGGGATACCAAGCACATTTTATCTCTGTGTTCTGATTACCTCTCCGGGGCGTCCATCGGCACCCTGGCAGAGCGCTATACGATGGATGAGTACGAGATTCTGGACATTTTCTCTTATCTCGTAGAAAGGCGACCCAGCGCCATCCACAATTCTATGTATCCGGCCCTTACAAACTGGATACGACTGAACGGATATTCTCTTAGGGGGTTTGCGTTGGAGCTGGGGATTGCCCCGAGTCGATTTGCTCGTGTGTGTAACGGAAAAACGCATATGAGCTATGAGATGGCCGTGAAAATTCGAGACTTCACCGGCCTTTCATTTTCGTCCATTTATTCCACGGTAAGAGAGGCCGAAAAAACTGAGTCCACGTTTAAAGCCCCGCCCGCAAAACTGAAAAAGGGGGCAAAGCACAATGAATAAAGAACGCATGCGGCTCGCTGTAAAATTGGGCCTTGGCGCTGTGGCTAAGGCAAGGAAGATGAGAAATCCAACGGACATAAAAGTAATAGAAGCCACGATACTGAAGAGGCCGGTAAGAATAGCTGAAAAAAAGAGTTTCACTTCCCGTTCGGCCAACGCTGTTGGCAGTTCGATTGCAAGCAGCTTTTCCTCATCATCCTTAATTTGGTCCCGAACCGCAGCATCAATCTTGTCGGTCATATCTGGGTCGTTGGTCTGAGTCGCCGTACTGTCCACTGACTTGGCATTTTCAGAGGACGCATGAGGAAAGGCTATGATTTTCTGTTCTTTGTCAATCATAAAGGTTGGGCTGATTGTCCCATATGGCTATATGGACGGCCAGTCCATCGCTCCTTTCTTTTTTTTATTTTGGGTGTACCGCTGAGCAGCTCTTGACACTCCTTCTGGATAAATTCGGGGAATCATCCGGGCAATTAGTCGTGATTGTTTTCCAAGGTGCTCTCCTGAGCTGGTGTCGGTGATTCTTCGTTTTCCTGAATGGCCTGCACGATACTGGGATGCTCCCTCACAGTGATAACTCTATCGGAGACCAAAACTGTGGCGTTGAGCCTGATGATGAATTTGATCTACCATTTTGAAAGGAGAGCTGTCGACCAAGTGAAAGGGGAGTGCCGACTATGCTTGCGACTAAGAGTGCCTAACAAAACCGAAAAGCAACCAAAGCGGCAGCCAGAGTAAGAAAGGCCAAATGAATATCAGCCCTGCGTTCATATCGGACAAGCAGACGTCTGTATCG
>NZ_JACJLC010000187.1 GCF_016901955.1 Pseudoflavonifractor phocaeensis | reverse complement strand
TTGGACCTGTTGACAAAAGTCCCAAATACCCCATTCCCATGGTATAATTGAAATAAGGGAGGAATGGAGCATGATGGGACGGCAAAGCGGTCAAATGAGTATGGTGATTCTGGATATAGCAGAATTAATTCCACGCGATCACTTACTTCGGAAAATCAATCAGATGATTTCGTTTGACTTTATCTACGATCTTGTAGCGCCATATTACCCTGCAAATGGCCGCCCATCTGTTGACCCTGTTAGTATGTTTAAAATGCTGCTGGTGGGATACCTTTACGGCATTAAGTCAGAGCGCCGACTTGTCCAGGAAATTCAGCTAAACATTGCTTATCGTTGGTTTTGTGGCTTTGAACTTGGAGAAAAAATACCGGATCATTCTACCTTCAGCAAAACAAGAGTCCGCAAGTGGAATGAGAGTAGCTTGTTCCAACAGATCTTTCTGAAAATTGTCCGACGCTGTATGGAACAGGACTTGATAGACGGCAAAGAGATGGCCGCCGATGGCAGCTACATCCCCGCCGAAGTTTCAAGGAACAGCTGGATCGATATAGAAGTTGAAGTCGAGCAGAGTATGCTGAGCTATCTTGACGATCTGGACCAAGAGCTTGCATCACAGCCGGGATTTAAAAAGCCGGCGAGTCATACAATCACCAAAAAGATTACAACAAGTACAACAGATCCTGAGTGTGGCTATATCCACCACGGGAGCAAACGAGGTGTGGGATACCTCATGGAAGCGACCGTAGATTGTAAGCATGGGATTGTTACAGGAGTAGACGTATTCCCGGCAAATGAAAAAGAAAGTCTCTTGGTTTTGCGGCATCTTGAACGGCAGCAAAAACAGTTGGGCCTGTCTATGGAGAAAGTTGCTTTGGATAGAGGGTATGATACTGGTGCCGTTCACAGGGGTTTGGAACTATTGGGAATTACCGGTTATATTCCCACCATCCGTTTTCCCAATGACCCAAGTAAATATGGATTTTCATATGATCCGCAACAGGATACATTTATTTGCCCCATGGGACAGCCCCTTGTATATCACCGTCTGAACTGCAATAAGTCCACAGGGAAATACCTTCGCTGCTACCAGGTGCAAGGGGATGTCTGCCGGAAATGCACTTCCCGTAAGGCTTGTTTTGATACGGCCAGTGTGCGTAGAAGAATTTTGGCCAGCAGCTGCTATCCTGCGTTTTACAGAGGGCATTTAAGGGTCAATACTTCGGAATACCTACACATGATGAGGAAACGAAAAATCTGGGCCGAAGGCAGCTTTGCGGTTATGAAGCGCGAACACAATCTTTCCACAATACATAAGAGGGGCATTCTCGCAGCCATGGAGGAATGCCTCCTATCTGCCATGGCATTAAATCTCAAGAGGATGGTTAAGGCCATCTTTTCCGCAATACATATGGATAAAATATGGGCTGAGAATATAATTTTTCGGCCCATATTTTATCTTTGTCAACAGGTCCAGA
>NZ_JACJLC010000186.1 GCF_016901955.1 Pseudoflavonifractor phocaeensis | reverse complement strand
AATCTCAAGAGGATGGTTAAGGCCATCTTTTCCGCAATACATATGGATAAAATATGGGCTGAGAATATAATTTTTCGGCCCATATTTTATCTTTGTCAACAGGTCCAGAGTTTTGCGCAAATTGGTTTACAGCCCCTGGCATGAATGAAGTTAGCCAGCAATGGAGGCATCCTCAAAGGCTGCTTCCAGGTGCTTCATATTCATGTATTTCTTGTTGCCCCACTGGGTACCGGCCACATGGCGCAGCCGGGCACAGACCAGCATGGTAGAGGAGAAGGAGTTCACGGATTTGCAGTACTATGGCGACCCCTACAAGACCGATCAGGAAAACTTTCCGGCAATTTTCGCCCTGCAACGCACGGGTATCATTGACGGATACCCCGATGGTAGTTTCGGACCCAATGACGGTATTACTCGGGCACAGGCAGCTAAAATCCTCGATCTTTTCACGGACATCCCTGGGCTCGAAGTCCGTCGCTATGACCAATAAGTCCGCCGCAGGCGTGGATCCTGGCGTTTTTGGCTGGGTAAGTCTGGAGGCAACCTATAACAACAATTTGCATCCCTATGCCGAGTCGCTGGGGTTTGATTGTGAATATAGTTCGGCTGGAAATATCCTTGGTAATACCGGGTCTTAGCGTTACTTCACTAAAGAAGACGTTAGGGTTGGCATATTTCCGCTTCCCGCCTCCCATTACATCATGACCGCAACGCCTGCTACACACCGCTGAAAAGACATAGGCCCCTTCAAGCCTACAATACTCAATGGCAAAGGCAGTAACCGCTTTGACCTGGACGGTAGGTACCTGCACTATGAAGCAGGTCGTTCTGAAGGTTTACCGGGTTGATGAGAGCCCCTAATAGATAACCGCCGCGCGATGTCGTGCGGCGGTTTTTCTATGAAATAGTCACTGCAACCCACGCCCTGTCTTGTCAAAAAGCAATCATTTATCCTGTGGTATAATGGACTTAATCAAACAGGAATTACAGTATGTCTCAGCCAGATCAGATAGATCTAACCGCAGAAGAAAAATCATATTTGCAGGCATTGATTGACGCAAAGAAGGTTCCTCCGCGTGTTTCTGACCGAGCAAAGATCCTGTTGCTGCGTTCAGACGGGGTATCGCCCAGCGAAATTTGTCGGAGGTTACACATGATGCCCAGAAGCGTTCAGCTATGTCTGGACAAGTTCAAAGCGGATGGTCTGATGCGCGCTTTACAGGATGACCAGCGCAGCGGCCATCCGAAAGAGATCTCGGAAGAAGCCATACAGTGGATCATCCAAACAGCTAAGAAATCTCCGCAGACTTTAGGGTATGAGCAGGATCTCTGGTCAATCGCTTTGCTTCACCAATATGTGCAGCAGCACGCAAAAGAGGCGGGTTTTCCGTAAGCGCTCAACGACCACCCACCTTCCGTATCCCTCGAAAATGTGAGACAATATCCCAAAACTCAAAAAGCTGACAGTCAGTTTTTTAAGACTTCACATCAGGAGG
>NZ_JACJLC010000185.1 GCF_016901955.1 Pseudoflavonifractor phocaeensis | reverse complement strand
GGAGCTGTTGACAAAGTACTCTTTAAAAATCTGTATTGGAAAATTGACAAGAAAAAAGACGCCCACTGGCGTCATTTCATGGCCCATATCATCCGTTTCAAGTTCAAAGCGGTTGCCGAAAGGAGACAGTGATCCTCCGCTGCCTCTAAACCTCGTCGTAAGACGTGTGTTAAATTGTGGCTGCGCTTTTGAGCGGCAAAGGTGCCTTCACTCCAAACCTGCCGCTGCTTCAGCGCCTCTTGGTATTCCGGCTTCTCCCGCCTGGACAGATGCCGCTGGACGGCAGGCTTGAAATAACTGTCCATCAGCTTCCGGGCGCCTTGCCGGTCCGTTTCGCTCAGGCACTTCTCCCGCATAGGACAGCTGGTACAATCCTTTCGGTCCGCCCAATACTCCCAGAACAGCCCGCTGGCACTGCGGTACAACCGCTTGGCCCGAAGCCTTTTTCCGTTGGGGCAGAGATAGGTGTCTTCCCCCTTGCAATAAGAAAAGGCCTCCCGCTTGAACTCCGCCTGGGTATGGTCATGATTGGATTGAGGCCGAACAAAGAAATCGATACCATGCTCCTCCAGCACACGATGGGCCAGTGGAAAGTCGTAGGCAGAGTCCGCAGCCGCGGCCTGAAGGGGAATCACATTTTTGTGGATCTGTTCCAAATGCTCCAGATAGGGGACGGAATCGTGCACATCCCCAGGCGTCACCGTCACGCCCAGGATAATGCCGTGGTCCGTGTCAACCGTCTGGTGGGAGAGGTAATACTGCCCTTCTGGCTTACCTGGCCGCTTCATATGCCCAGCTTCCGGGTCTGTCCGGCTCACCCGTTTTTTCGTTCTGCGGCTGTCCTTCTTGATTTGTTTGACCCGCTTCTTCCGCCGTTTTCCCGTCCGGCACTCCAACTCCTCCAGTCCTTCCTCCTCATAGATGTCCAGACGTTCCCAGTATGCTCCCGGACTCTCCGGCACTTCCACCAGTTCCTCCGAGGCCCGGGAGGCGTTGGCCTTTACATGGGTGGAGTCGGTGGCCACCAACCGACCACTCACCACCCCTTTCTCTATACACTGCCGTACCACTTCTTCAAACAGTCGTCGAAATATTTTCCGGAAGGACGGTTTTCGCCGTCGCAGTTGGCTGATGGTGCTGTGATCCGGCACCCGCTCAAACAGATCCAGCCCCAGATACCACCGTAGTGCCATGTCGGTCTGAATCCGCTGCTCGATCTGCCGCTCTGAGGGAATGCCGTACAGAAATCCCACCAGCAAGTATTTTACCAGCACTACCGGGTCGATTGGCGGCCGCCCATACCGACGGCTGTACAGGTACGCGGTTTCTTCATATACAAAGCCCAGATCCAACGCCCCGTCCAGCTTCCGCAAAAAATGTCTTTCCGGTACCAGATCTTCTATCGTCACCATATGGAGCTTCAGTTGCATTCTCCCACCCCCATGTAACTCTATTCTACCATTTACTCTTGGGATTGTGTGGACTTTGTCAACAGCTCC
>NZ_JACJLC010000184.1 GCF_016901955.1 Pseudoflavonifractor phocaeensis | reverse complement strand
TAATGTCTACTGAACAACCGCCAATTTTTTCTGGGGCCAGAAAATGACGAGCAAACCTGCAAGCAGGCACAAAAGGGCGCACTGAATCCTGCGGAGATTCAGCACCAGAATGGACATGGCAATCACATGGGCAGCGGTCTCCCGGAGTTTTGCGGTGACCAATCCCATGCCGCATTTGCGCTTGGCCAGACTGAACCTGCGCTCCACTTCCACACGCTCGCACTCGTCCCGGTAGTCCTGAGTCTTGTCCCTGGTCCCGCCATTCCTTGGGCGGCCCAATGCAGGGCCGGAGAGCCGGATTCCGTGCTCTTTGCAATAGCTGAGATTCTCACGGTTTCGGTAGATCTTGTCCGCCAGAATACGGCTGGGGTAATGGCCCTCCCGTTCCCGGAACCGTTCCGCCATCTCCTGCAGATTCCCAGCTTCGTTGTAGGCGTCAAAGGAGCAGTATTCCAACCGCGTCCAACCATCCACAACACTGACGTCCAGCTTAGCGCCAAACTCCGCCGGCTTGCCTGCTTTCCCTCGTACAATGGGACGAACGAAAGGTTGGCTCACACTGACGATCCGGTCAGGTACGCTGTGGGTACGGTTATCGTATAGGTACGTTTGCTGCTCATAGATGGTGCGGAGCGTATTCAGACGCTCCACCTGCCGTGCTGTAAGCGGTTTTCCAAGCAACAGCTTGTCATCAATGGCCTTGAGGTCACGCCAGAGGTAGGAAAGCTGTTTGCCGATGGCTTTGCGGGTCATCTTTGCGGTGTGCTTGCGGCATCTTGCGTACTTCAGGTAGTCTTTGCGGGCGCGTTTGCGATATGTCCTCGGTTTCTTTCCATCCGCGGGGTCATGAAGAGCATCCAGGAGTTTCTCGGCGTTCTCCCTGGCCTCATTGAGCAGAGAAACATCCTGAGGATAATGGATATTGGACGGCGCGCAGGTGGCATCCACAATCATCGTTCCGCGGTTTCCGCCAGTTCCCGGAGTATCGTCAGAGTCATCATCGTCATCCTCTTTTGCCTGATGCTCCTTTGCGTCCCGGAGAATCATCTCATTGATCTCTCCCAGTATCTCCGGCGTCAGACGCTTGCGGAAGTACACCATCAAAGACGGGTCAAAGGGCAGCTTTTCGTCATCATAGCCGGGATACCCACAGAAGTACTGCAGGTACGGATTCTCCTGGATCTGCAGCGCGGTCTCCTCGTCGGAGTAGCCATACTCCGCCTGGATGATACAGGCGCCCAGAGCAAGCCGCAACGGCTTGGCTACATTGCCCTTGCGGTTGGTAAACAGAGCGGCGTACCGCTTCTCGATCTCCAACCAGGGGATCGTCTGGGCTTTCTTTACCCACCGGTTGCTCTCTTTCAGATTCATGCCAACCGGCTGCTTGAAATCTGACAGGCTGATCTGTCCATTGCTGTAGCGATACATAGCCGCCCTCCAGGTGCAAGGTTTTTTGCGCATTTTCCCTCTTTTCCTTGCACCTATTATACCATAAAACGCCTTCTATAGCTTGATATATAAGGCTTTTTCTGTTATTCAGTAGACATTA
>NZ_JACJLC010000183.1 GCF_016901955.1 Pseudoflavonifractor phocaeensis | reverse complement strand
AGGCGCTTGCACTTGCCGAAGGCTCGCCTGCTGCCCGCCACAGCACTGTCACCAGCATACCACGGGTTACCGGGTCATTGGGCGCGAACGAGGTGTCCGACACGCCGGAAAACAGGCCGTTATTCACCACGTACTCCACCGCGCCTGCAAACCAGTCGTTTGTCCGCACATCGGTAAAGGAGCCGACCATTGGCGCGACGCTTGACGGCGCAGAGGGCAGCCCTTCCAGCATGGATTCATCAAAGATGACAACCTTCAAATGCTCATCAAAGCCTTCATCAACGCCGTTGAAGGGGACGTAAACATCCATATTGGGTATGGCCACCACGCCTGCGCCAGCGCCGCCGATATGGGTATTGGGGAACACCCGTTCCACATTGGGCATCAGGATGGTCCCGCTGCCCGGCTGGATGGCGCCATAAGATAATATATCAACGCCCCCATAGCCGTAAAAGCCTTCTATCACCTTTGCCCGGTTCAGGTTTATGATGGGAATAGCACTCGACGTCAGTCTATGGACATTGAGGATGGTGTCCGGCAGGGTCAGGGCGTCCATCTGGCAGTCATACAAAAAGTCCTCCCATGTGGTGATGGCAGCGGACCAGTTGGTGATCTGGCCGATGTTGTTATTCGTAAACGCCGCCCAGTCCATATATTCCAGGCTGTCCGGCAGACGGACGTCCATTTTTTGGGATGAGCCGGTATTGATATGGGCAAAAGCCTTTTGCCCGATATACTTCACGCCGTTGGGGATTTCCAGATAGCCGATGTCGATTTGATAATCGCTTTCAAACGCATTCATGCCGATATAGGTCAGGGCGTCAGGCAAATCGCGCAGGGCGCTTTTGGGGACGCCCCGGTGTCCGTTGGGAACATCATCAATATAGGTGACGCTTTCCGGCAGGGTAAAATCATCTAATTCGTACATCCTGCTGGGAAACGCGTCCGGTCCGATATAGCGCAGCCCGTCCGGGAGGGACATGGTGGTGTCATAGTGGCTGGATTGCCATTCCATTATCCCCAGCGTACCGGGACGGACATCGACATGGAGCGGCGTCCAGGGATCCAGTTCGGTTTCCTTAAAGCAGAATACGCGGCCAAGATAGTTTTCACCACCTGGAAGGTTCTCCCAATACGGTGTTCTCTCAAGACTTCCCGGATAAAGGACTTCCAGTGTGCCGGGGAAGCTGATGCTGTCAAGCGAGCTGCAGCCGGCAAATGCGTTATCACCGATTTTTTTCAACCCCTCCGGCAGCACGACATTGTTCAGGCTGGTACAGCCACCAAAGGCTCCGAACCCAATCTCTTTTAAGCCGCTGCCAAAGTTTACCGTAGTTAGTTCCGACTGCGCGCCAAAAGCGCTTTCCGCAATGTATTCCACGCTGTCCGGTAACGTGACAGAGGTAACCTTAGAATTTTCAGTGCGGGCAATGGAGAAGGCATCGGTGGCAATGCCCCTGACGCCATCCGGTACGGTAACCACAGGATCGTCCCCAAAATAGCATACCAGTTCTCCGCCGATGACAATAAAGGGGTCGCCGCCGTCCCACAC
>NZ_JACJLC010000182.1 GCF_016901955.1 Pseudoflavonifractor phocaeensis | reverse complement strand
GATCTCGGTGTTGATGCGCTGCTCCAGATCGGTGGCTCCCTTCAGCTCCAGGGCGGGCAGCCGCACGTCGATCAGGTGATCCCGGTCCTCCACCTTATACTCGGTTACGGTGAACACCCGGGCCAGATCAGCCAGCACCGGCACCTGGGATACCGCTCTGGCAAAGTTGGGACTCAGATTGACCAGCAGCATAAAGCAGGCGCAGGTACTGAGGACAGCGGAAAGACCGCGGCGTACCGTCCTGCGCTGCCGCCGTTTCCGTTCCCCCGTTCGGAGTGCGGAGGCCACGGCAAACTCCAGCTCCGGCGGGCAATCTTCCGCCTGATAACGGGCTTTGGCCTGCTGCCAAGGGTTTTTCATGATCATACCTCCTCCCCCGTGAGCTCCCGCAGCTTACGCAGGCTCTTATACAGCCGGGATTTCACGGTGTTCAGATTTGTTCCGGTGACCTGGGCCACCTCCTCCAGCTTCATGTCCTCAAAAAACCGCAGGCGGATAATAGCCTGCTCCTGGGGAGAAAGGCGGTCTATGGCGGCGTACAGGTCCAGCCGTCCGGCCGGGTCCCCCGCCGGGGCGGGCGCGTCAGGCACAACGTCCAGAGGCACCAGCCGCTTGCCCTGCCGGTAGTGGTTCATGCTCTCGTTGAGCAGGATCCGGTAAAACCAGGTCTTGAGATAGTCGGGCTGCCGGAGGGTATCCGACCGGCTGAGCGCCTTGACAATGCTTTCCTGCACCACATCCAGGGCAGCGTCCCGATTTTTGACGTAGCTGTACGCCAGGCGGTAAAATTCCTCCTGGTGGTCCACGATATACTGACTCAGCTGCTGTCGGATGGTGTTGTCCAAGACCCGGGCACACTCCTTTTATTGTTGGGCCGCCTGGTAAGCCTCCGGCGTCACCACATGGCACATGAGGTACTCCAGCCATTTCTGATACCACGCCCGGGTGAAGTGGACGCCGTCCACGGTGGCCTCGGCGGGCAGGATGCCGTTGGCGTCGCTAAGGGCGGTCTTCACGTCCAGCAGGGCCACCTGGCACTCCTGGGCCAGCTGGGGAAAGATGGCGTTAAAGTCGGCCACCCGCTGGTTGTTCACATAGGAGGGCTGCTTCTTCTGGGCGCAGATCTCCGGGTTGACGGGTACCAGGTTTTGCAGGTAGATCACCGCGTTGGGCTGGGCGGCCTTCACCTGCTCCAGGAAGGTTTTAAACGCATTGTGGAAACTGTCGGTACCGGGATACCCCAGCTCGTTGACGCCCAGGGAAATATAGATTTTTTTGTACTGGGGCCCCTTGGACAGAGCTTCCACCACGGTGTATGTGCCGCCGTTGAGCTCCACTACCTTCCGCTTGTTCATGTCAAAGATATTCAACCCCTTATAGCAGTAGAAGGTAGCTCCCTTGATGCCGCTGTAGATCTGCAAGCCGTCGGTACGGGAGTCCCCAATGAACAGGGCGTCGGAAAAGTAGTCCATCTCCACCGGCTCCGACTGGGGTACCGGCTGGCTGAAGTCAAAGGCCGTCTGGACGGGGGTAGCCTGGGGCGTGGGGGACGGAGTCGCCTCAGG
>NZ_JACJLC010000181.1 GCF_016901955.1 Pseudoflavonifractor phocaeensis | reverse complement strand
TAAACGGCTGAAATCAAAGGACGGCAGTGATGCTGTATGGCGGAAAAAGACGCAGCGTGAAAACGTGGAGCGCAACACGGGATCATGCGCCGGTGTACTATCGGCGTGGATAGCAGGGCCACTTGGATAACCCCAGGTGAGCAAAATCTATCCTACAGCAAAACTGCATTTGCAAACAAGGGCAGCCGTTTTCGGCTGCTCTTGTATTTTGACTATAATAAATATATATGGTATAATATATGCGATACGTGAGATTTGATCGGAGGTGAACCACATTGGGATATGTGATTGAAAAGGCGACGGAATTTTTCCAAAACCAGCGCACCCGCATCTTCCTTGTGGTGGGCGGAGCTGCACTGGCTGTAGCTGGAGTATGTGCTTTAATCATATTCCTCATTTCACCAAACAAGAGCCTGCTGCCCGGTGAGATTTCCTGTGGTGATTACACTGAAACGGCGATTGAAGGCTTGGAAATGCGGTCGACATTCTCAAAGTCTATCCTGACAACAAAACAGAATACCAAACTGTTCAACGAACCATACATCATTGATAACAGCAAAGAGTACCAGAATTTTTTAGAGGAATACGATAACATCACTGTGTTAGACCCTGAACAGGTTCCGCTGGTGGACGATTGGTTTGAGGCTGGTTACTACGCCCTCATTTGTTCAACCGAAGCGTATGGCGTGCCGGTAGACCTGTACGCCGCGATGTGGGCCAGTGACGAAGACGGTACTATCACTGTCGTCATGAAAGGAGATCCAATCAATGAGGACTACACATACAGCGAAGACCCGAATAACTGTGTTCAGCCAATCGCTGTAGTGTTTTTACCTCAAGATGTGATTCAACAAGCAGAACACATAGAAATTCTTTTCTGAAAGGGGAGAAACAGCTTTGGCTAAAAACGATAATGCCTTGGGATACGGGGCGAATAGTTGGCTCAACCTACCGAATTCACTCCTGTCTGCGGAAGGGAAGAGGCTGGTCACCGACGACCCAGACCTGTCAGCGCAAACGATTGAGATGCTCAGAAAATTGGAGCCCACCGAAGCAGAACGATTTGGGAGCTACTATTTTTCAGAAGAAGGCAATACCTCTGACATTGGCCTTGCCACTCTTTCCATGTGCATCCGCGATAATCCATCTGCCACAATGGCAGAGCTTGTAGCCCGATATGCAGACCTGCGAAATATCCCGTTTGCCCATGTTGCGACCGTCCTATCTCACGTGCGATACAGCACTGGGTTTGTACGTTATGTTCACGACCGAATAGACGGCACACACAGACAAATCCCATGGGCACCGGCCGAAATTCCAAAAACCGTTACTTTGCTGCCTCCACCGAAGAAGCGCAAATCCGTTTGACGGGATGGTGTGGATATATGAAAGTTCCGCTTGCTGTAATTAAAGGAGTCTTATTGGGCTTGGCCCTGATCGGCGCTGTGTACTTCTTTCGTGAGAGCTGCGGCGTATGCTTGGATGCAGCCATGCACATCCCAGATATCCTGTTTGGTGACTATGAAATAGCAACGCTCCCCGACAGTTTCTCCGCAGCCTTCTTTGGCTGGTTAGCTATGGAGT
>NZ_JACJLC010000019.1 GCF_016901955.1 Pseudoflavonifractor phocaeensis | reverse complement strand
GATCAGGTGGTCGCCGGCGTCATAGGACAGGGCGCTCAGATTGATGATGTAGCGGGAGTCGTCCTCCAGGGAAAACTCGGTCACCATGCCGTTTTCGTCCTTGCCCGCTGTGACGGTAATGGTGTAGTCCTGGGGAATGGGGATGGGGAAATAGTCCACGGGACTCTGGTCCGGGGGGGTATACTGCCTGGTTCCATACATCTCAATGGGGAAATATTGGTACAGCTGGGCGGGACGGATCTGGAAGGTGCCGGACTGGCCCGGCTGGAGCTGATTGAAGGCGTACTCAATGGCCTCGCCCCAGGGGAACCGTTCCGACACCGCCGAGGATGCCCCGGCGCCGGAGTAGGACACCGAGCCGCTGTTCAGCTGGACGGTCAGGGGGGGATCGTCGTACAGATAGGAGGCCCATCGGGGCTCCAGGGCAAAGATAAAGGAGACGGTGCGGTCTTCCGGCCGGGGGGCGGGGAAGGAGATGTCCCACAGCAGCTGGCTGTTATAATCGGCGGGGAGGGAGACCTCCAGCCCCTCGGCGGCGGCGGGGTCCCCCGCCAGGGTCTCCGCCTGGACGGTGACCTGGTCACCCTGGCGGTGGATGACCACGTTGGCTCCGACCATCAGCCCTGCGGACAGCACGCCCAACGTGAGAATGAGGGCAACGGCAGCTTTCATGGGCTCACTCCTCCTCCTGGGTCAGCTGGTCCAGGGCCCGGCTCACCCGGTCGGCCTGGTAGCGGTAGGTCTCCTTCACATACTCCATCAAGGTGCGGCCCTCGTCCTCCAGCTGGGAGGTGGTGACGTCTCCCACCACCTTTCCCTTGTGGAGGAGCACCGCCCGGCCGATGAAGTGCTGCACCTCCTCCACCAGGTGGGTGGACAGCAAAATGGTCTCATGAGGCTCCAGGATGCCCAGCAGCACCTTGTAAAAGTCCTCCCGGTTGAAGATGTCGTTGCCAGCAAAGGGCTCGTCCATCAGGATATAGTCCGCTCCCTGGCTCAGGGCCAGGATCACCTCGAACTGGTTCTTCTGGCCGGTGGAGAAGCCCCGGATGGCCTTGCGCGTAGGCAGCTCAAAGAACTCCATCAGGGCGGCGAACCGCTTTTCCCGGAAGTTTGGGAACATGCTCCGGTAAAAGTCCCGGTGGGCGGCGGCGGAGAGGGCGGGGAAGTAGGAGTGCTCGCAGGTGGCGAAGGAGAGACGGGCGATGTTCTTGGGGGTGATGGGTTCCTCGTCCAGGGTGATGACGCCCGAGTACCGCAGCAGGCCCAGCACGCACTTCATCAGGGTGGTCTTGCCCGCCCCGTTCTCCCCGAACAGCCCCACGATCTCCCCGGGGCCAATGGACAGGTCCAGGGTATCCAGGGCCCGACTGCCGCCCAGGTAGGTCTTTTTCACTTGATACAGGCTCAGCATAGCAAACCTCCAATTCCGGCCCACACGTCCTCCGGCAGGTGGCCTGCCGGGGTGAAGAGCCAATACCACAAAAAGCAGAGCAGGAGCATCGCCAGGGCGCACAGAGCGGTGCACACCAGCTCCAGAGCGGGGCCCGCCAGGCACCGCCGCCCCAGCTCCCACCGCCGGGGCAGGCGGCGCATCAGGTAGATGCTGCGGCTGCCCTGGTAATGCCACCGGTAGTGGAAGATGGGCAGCAGGATGAGGCAGAGGGCCACCAGCACAAAGCCGGCGGCAGCGCCCTGGTAGAGGGTGGGGAAGGGGGGCACCACTGCGCCGGGTATGAGCACCCGCTTCTGGCCTTGGAGCTGGTAGAGCTGGTTGATGGCCTTCTGCATGGGAAAGACGAAGCGGAAAAAGGCGTACAGGGCGGCAAAGCCCAGAGCCAGGCCGGTGTACCGCAGCTCCCGCTGCCAGGGCCAGCCCAGGGGGTAGAGCCGGGAGAGATCAGGTTTCATCCACGTGCCACCTCCAGATACCGTAGAGTATGAGAAGCAGGGCGGCCAGCACGATGGCCAGCTGGAGCAGGGTGGGGATCAGGCTGTCCAGCGGTACCGGAAAGGCCAGGGCGGACGCCAGGGCCAGGGGCAGGGCGGAGAAGGCCTTCCGGCCGTGCCGCCAGTGGAGGGGGACAGCGGCGGCGGACATGCCCAGCATGGCGCACCCCAGCACATTGCGCACCAGCACCGGCCAGTCCGCCATGGGCAGCAGGCTATGAAGGAATTCGGTCTGGTAGCAGGCCAGCACCAGGGTTTGCCTGGTGACGGTGTCCGCCGGGGCGCTCTGGAGATACCAGCCCGCCAGGGCCAGGAACACGGCGATCTGGCTGGCCCAGTAGAACAGCAGCACCAGGGTGTTCTGCACTCCCCACAGGGTGGTGAGCACCCGTTCCTCCACCGGCAGGCGGCGGAGGGTGTAGCCGGTTTTGGCGCCCCGCTCGGTGCCGGGCAGGGCCAGCACCCCGCACAGCGCCACCAGCCCCGCGCCGAAGATCTGGTGAAAACCGGCGGTCTGTACCAGTTCTCTCAATCCGGAGCCGTCTCCCGCCTCGATCAGCTGGGGAAACGCCGCGGTAAAGCGCCAGGCGGACAGTCCGGCGACCGCCAGGGCGATGGCCAGGGCCTTCCACACCGTCAACCGGGCGGCGGGGGTGAGCGCGGTCAGATATGGTTTCATAGGGTTCCCTCCTCACTTTCCGTCCACAGCCGCCCAAAGAGGGCCAGGGCGGCCTCCTTGTCCAGCCCGGACTGCCGCAGGTTTTGCACCAGCACGGCCATCTCCTGTTCCAGCAGCTGGGCCCGGATGGCCTCCACCCCGCCGGGGGGGATGGACACCTCGCTCTTGGCCCCCGAGCGGGAGGTGATGAGCCCCTCCTCCTCCAGCAGCCGGTAGGCCTTCTGCACCGTGTTGGGGTTGACTCCCAGTTGGGCGGACAGTACCCGGCGGGAGGGGAGCTCGTCCCCCGCCGCTACCGTGCCGGCGGCGATGCCCCGCTTGATGTGTCGAATGATCTGTAAGTAGATGGGCAGCCCCTCCTGGGGGGAGAAGGAGTCAAAGGTCAGCATGGAGCACCTCCCTCCGAAGTGTATTACTTGACTAATACGGTTTTCTTAACTGTATTATATAAGTAATACGGTTATCTGTCAAGTATCTGTCAAGAGGAATCGTGACGGGAACAGCAAGGGTCTTTGGCGGAGATGCCGCCAAAGACCCTTGGAATTGACGCGCCAGATTCAAAACAGATCGGGCTGCTCCACCAGGTAGTGGTTGATCAGCTCCACCAGCCAGGTCAGGGCCGGGTTGCCTGACTCCCGGCGCCACACCATGCCCAGGTCAATTACTGGGTTATCCCCGTCCAAAGGGAGAAAGGCCAGATCGGTATGCATATACTCCCGGATATGATATGGGAGGATCGTTAGAGCTTGTCCGCACTCCACGGCGAAGATCACGTCCTCCATGGCGGCGTATTCCGCCAGAACCCGTGGGGTAAATCCCAGGTTTTTGCAAATCTGCCGGAACTGCTTGTACATAAAGCTTCCCGCTCTGGAGGACAGGCAGACAAAGGGCTCGGTGGCCAGCCGGTCATAGCGTACGACCATGTTTTCCAGACAGTGGTGGTCCTTGGGGCAAACCAGGCAGTAGAAATCTGAGCCCAGCTTGCGGCAGTGATATTGGCTCAGGTCCTGCAAATCAGTGAGCACCGAAAAGGCGGCGTCAAAGGCGGACTCCTCGCAGTCCCGCCGCAGACTGTCGGCGTCTCGGCGGAACAGCTCCACTCGTACCTGGGGATAGCGGGCCCGGTAGTCCAGCATGATCCTGGGCAGGAAATGGCGGCTGGGGCTGTTGAGGTAGCCCACTGCCAGAGTGAGATTGTCGTTGCGTTCCGCCTGAAGCAGCCGATCTCTGGCTCGCTCCTCCAGGTCCAGCATCCGCTTGGCGTCTTCTAAAAAGAGCTCTCCCGCCCGGGTCAGACTCACGCTGCGGGTGGTGCGGATGAGGAGCTTTGTGCCCAGATCCCGCTCCAGAGCGGAGATCTGGTGGGTGATGGCGGGCTGGGTCATATAGAATTCCTTGGCTGCCTCAGTAAAGCTCCGATGTACGGCCACCGACAGAAAATAACGCAGCTGTTCCATATTCATGGTTGTCCCTCCTCTTGGCAGACAGCTTGTCCTTATCATAATATATCGATAAAATAGTTTAATCAATACCTGAAAAAAGGCGAATTTCTCTTTTTCGCCCAAAGGTGCTACCATATATCTGAAAAAACTTGTGAAAAGGAACCAGAGCATATGGGTTTTCACGTGATGGGCGTCACTGCCGGTCGGAAAGACAGCAACTGCGAGATCCTGCTGAAGGAGGCCCTGTTGGCTTGCCGGGAGCAGGGTGCCGAAGTCCGGATGATTAATCTGAAGGATTACGAACTGCTGGACTGTGACGGCTGCACCCCCTGTACCATTGGTATGTCCATGGGGAAAAATGTGGGCTGTCCCCTGGACAAAAGAGACGACAAGAAAAAGATCATGAACGTGATGCTGGAGCAGGACGCCGTCATCTTCTCCGCCCCCACTTACGACCTCATGCCTTCCTCCCTCTTCCTGAAGTTCATGCACCGCAATCTGGCCTATGAGTCGGCCTTTCTTACCAAGATCGGGGCTATCGCGCCCCGGGACCGGGTGGGCGGACTGATTGCCGTGGGCGGCTCCACCCGCTCCTGGCAATCCATGGCCCTGGAGTGCATGCAGGCCACCACCTTCACCAACAGCTTTAAAATCGTGGACATGTACCTGGCCACCCAGGTGCCCGCCCCCGCTCAGGTGCTGCTCTATGAAGAGAAGCTGGCCCGGGCACGGGAGATGGGCGAAAACATCATGAAGGCCCTGAATACTCCTGCCTCTGAGCGCAAGTGGCTGGGGGACCCGGATTACGGCTGGTGTCCCAACTGCCACTCCAACGCCCTCTGCCTGGGGGAACCTCAGTGGAAGGGGCTGCACTATCCTATCGAGTGTGTGGTGTGTGGGGCCGACGGCACCCTGGAGCAGACGGAGGACGGTCGGTGGAAGTTTGTTATCGCCGAAAACGGTCTGGAGCGGGATCGCACTACTGAGGAGGGCCGGGGCGTCCACTGTGATGAGATTGCTGAGACCCAGGGCGGCTTCTTTATGGACCCAGCCAAGCGCCAGATCGTGGCCGAGCGGCTGCCCAAATATAAAAACATCCAGTTTCCTGGCATTTAAGTGCCAGCAATTCAGAAAGGAGCACACAGTAAATGAAATTTCCCCATCTATTTTCTCCCATGCAGGTCGGTAAGGTGACCTACCGCAATCGTGTTGTAAGCTCCCCTATGGCTTTCGGCCTCATCGTGCAGAATCCCGCCGCCCGGGATTTTACTTACCGCAAGCTGGAGAGCAGCGCCAAGGGCGGCAACGGCTGCGTTATTGTGGGCGAGACCGACATCAACTTTACCGATGCCGTACGCATCCCCGGCTTCCGTCCCTTCGACTTCGCCAAGCCCGAGGAGGACCCGGAGACTTTTGACGCTGTAGGCGAGTACGCCCGCCGCATCAAGCGCCACGGCGCTGTAGCCCTGGCTGAGCTGGTCCACTGCGGTAAGGAGAAGGTGCCCTTTGGCCCCGGTCAGGAGGCCATCGGTCCTATCGAGACCACCAACCTGGCTGGCATCAAGGTCCGTCCCATGAACGAGGACGATATGGTCCGGGTTGCCAAGGAGTTTGCCGTTGCTGCCACCTATATGCAGAAGGCCGGCTTTGACGGGGTGCTCATTCACGGCGGCCACGGCTTTATCTTCACTCAGTTCCTTTCCCCCCTAATGAACACCCGTACTGACAGCTACGGCGGCTCCCTGGAGAACCGGGCCCGTTTTCCCCTGATGATCCTGAAGGCCATCCGGGAAGCCGTGGGCCCTGACTTCCTGGTGGAGCTGCGCATTGACGGCACTGACCACCAGCCTGGCGGCATCACCCCTGAGGAGACCGGCGAGTTTATCGCCATGGCCGAGCCCTACATCACCTCCGTCCACGTGACCTGCGGTATCTATGAGGCCTCCGTCACCTCCGGCACCGAGAGCTCCATGTTCCACCCCCACGGTCTGAACATTGACAACGCTGCAATCATCAAGAAGTATACCAAGTTGCCTGTGGGCGCCGTGGGCGGTATCAACTCCCCCGAGATGTGCGACCAGGCCATTGCCGAGGGTAAGATCGACTTCGCCATTCTGGGACGCCAGATGCTGGCCGATCCCGAGTTCGCCAACAAGGCCCGAGAGGGCCGTGAGGACCAGATCCGCCGCTGCCTGCGCTGCTACAAGTGCTTCCCCGGTTCCCCCGAAGAGGGCTACGACGATTTGCCCTTCACCAGCGAGGAGCTGGCCCTCTACGTGGGCCACTGCACCATCAACCCCATGGCCCACCTTCCCTTCGACCCCGACACCCTGGCTCCCGCTTCCAAGTGTGAGACCGTCCTCATCGTGGGCGGCGGTGCCGCCGGCCTCCAGGCGGCCATCACCGCCGCCGACCGGGGCCAGAAGGTCATCCTGGCCGAGCGGGAGGGCTACCTGGGCGGCCTGCTGCGGTTTACCGATGTGGACACCGACAAACCCGACCTGATGAATTTCAAAAACCTGCTGGTACGGGAGGTAGAGCGCCGGGATGTGGACGTGCGGCTGAATACCACCGTCACCCCGGAGAACATCGGCTCCTTTGGCGCCGACGGCGTCATCTTCGCTACCGGATCCCTGCCCACCTGTCCTCCTGTGCCCGGCATCGAGCATGCCCATCAGGCTATGGATATGTATGACGGCAAGGTGAAGCCCGGCCACAAGATCGTCATGGTGGGTGGCGGCCTGGTTGGCTGTGAGGCGGGCCTCTTCCTTCAGAAGACCGGTCATGAGGTCACTGTGGTGGAGATGCTGGACCGGCTGGCCAACGAGGCCTTCGGTATGTACCGTGAGGCCCTCATTCTGGAGATGGAGAAGTGCGGCATGGGCATGATGCCCAAGACACGCTGCCTGGAGATCACTCCCACCAGCGTGAAGGTGGAGAACGCCGACGGCGTCCAGACCCTGGAGGCCGACACCGTTCTCTTTGCCCTGGGCATGAAGAGCGTGGACATTACCGCTCTGAAGGAGGCAGCCGAAGCCAAGGGCCTGAAGACCTGGGTCATCGGCGACGCCATCAAGCCCGGCAAGGTGGACCAGGCCACTCGCAGCGCCTACCTGGCTGCTATCGAGATCGGAAAGTAAGTCTGGAATGTGTCCGTTTTCCCTTGGAAGGCTTGGCTTCCAAGGGAAAACGTTTTATACTACAGTATATAAGAGAACAGAAAGGAAGGGATCATCATGCCTGAACGCGCCCCGCT
Organism: Pseudoflavonifractor phocaeensis; assembly: GCF_016901955.1. Lineage (GTDB taxonomy): Bacteria > Bacillota > Clostridia > Oscillospirales > Oscillospiraceae > Flavonifractor > Flavonifractor phocaeensis_A. Next base: position 41,653 of record NZ_JACJLC010000019.1, on the reverse strand, counting down.
GACCGCCGAGGAGCGGGCACTGCCCTATGCCAAATTTTACGATCTGCCCATCACCCCCATCCCCGAGGAGAAACTGGCTGTGCTGGCCGGCGGGCCTATGGACCCTGCCTTGGCCATGAAGATCGAGGACCGAAACGATCTGTTCCTTCCCGGTGATCTGCCCTGCGAGCTGGGCTACTGCGTCATGCCCAACGGTACCGGCTACCTGGCCAATCGCACCTTTATGCCCGGTGTGACCCCAGAGATGTTTGAGTGGTGGTTTGCCTGGCACAGCCTGGAGGATCTGCGCTATCGGATATGGGACCCGGAGGATCACTACTATGCCCGCCAGCAGAACCGGGGAAAGACCCTGGATCAGTCCCTGCCCATGCGGGAGCGGACCTGGGGCACCAGCCATGTGGTGCTGGAGGATGTGGGCGGTGGCGCCGACGATCTGATCCTGGAGTTTCGCTATCCCCACGAGCTGGGCTATGACGAGTCCAAGGTGGGCACTGAGGCCTGCGCCACCATGATGTGCGCCAACGGCCACGGTCCCATCCCCGGCCAGGGTGTGGCGGCTGTCATGACTCACTTTGTCCGGGAGGTGGAGGGAGGCATTGTGCTTCGCTCCCGATTCTGGATCGGCTACGGTCTGATTGACGGCCAACTGGTGAAGCTGGTGCCAGACGGGATTTCCGTGCCCCTGGAGGTTGTCCAGGGCCTGTTTGCCCACAACTTGAAGGAGTTCGGTCATCTGGCTGCTATTCTGCCCCAGGTCTACGCCGAAAACAAAGACAATTGGTAAAGCGAAACAACGCAAAACGGGCCCGCCGAGGCGGGCCCGTTTTGCGTTGTCCGGCGGAGCCCCCTTCCTTTTTCCCGCTAAGTCCGGTATACTATACTGGATATCGACAAAGCGAGGGAACGATATGCTGCTATCGGCGGAACAACTGACCAAGACCTATGGGACCCGGGCGCTGCTGGACGGGGTATCTTTTTACGTGGACCGGGGGGATAAGGTGGGGGTGATCGGCCTCAACGGTGCCGGCAAGTCCACTCTGCTCCGGATACTGGCGGGGACAGAGGAGCCCGACGGCGGCGCCGTCCGGCTGGACCCCAACGTGCGCCTGGAGTACCTGCCCCAGAACCCGGTATTTCCCGGGGAACACACCGTGTTGGAGCAGGTGCTGGCGGGGCTCAATGATAACGACCGGGCTCTGGCGGAGTACGAGGCAAGGACCATCCTCAACAAGCTGGGAGTGCCCCGGTTTGACCAGAAGGTGGGAGCGCTGTCCGGCGGGGAGCGCCGCCGGGTGGCTCTGGCGGCGGTGCTGGCCCGACCCAGCGACGTGCTCATTCTGGACGAGCCCACCAACCACCTGGACAACGACATGGTGAACTGGCTGGAGGAGGCTTTGAAAGCCTGGAAGGGGGCTTTGGTGATGGTGACCCACGACCGGTACTTTCTGGAGCGGATCGTCACTTCTATGGTGGAGGTTGAGGAGGGAAAGCTGTACGCCTACCCGGGTAATTACGACAAATACCTGGAGCGGAAGTCGGCCCGGCTGGAGAGTGAAAAAGCCAGCGAGCGCAAGCGCCAGGCCATTCTCCGCCGGGAGTATCAGTGGGTAATGCAGGGCCCCACCGCCCGGGGTACCAAGAGCCGGGAGCGGCTGGAGCGGTACGAGGCCCTGAAGGCCCAGACCGGCATGGAGGAAAAAAGTACCTTGGAACTGAACGCCCGGTCCAGCCGTCTAGGGAAAAAGACGGTGGAGCTGCAGGGCGTGACCAAGGCCTTTGGCGGCCGGACAGTAATCCGGGATTTCTCCTGTATGCTGTTGCGGGACGACCGCATTGGCATCGTGGGGGCAAACGGCAGCGGAAAATCCACTCTGCTCAACCTGTTTGCTGGAGACCTGGTCCCAGACGCAGGGGAGATCGAGGTGGGGGAGACCGTTCGGATGGGGTACTTCCGTCAGGAGGTGCCCAACATGGATGGAGATAACCGGGTCATCGACTACGTGAGGGAGATCGGCAACAACATCCGGACTGCTGAGGGGATGCTCACGGCCACCCAGCTGTTGGAGCAGTTTCTTTTCCCGACGGAGGTCCAGTGGAGCCCCATCAACAAGCTGTCCGGTGGGGAAAAGCGGCGGCTTTATCTGCTGGCGGTGCTGGCCGCCGCCCCCAACGTGCTGCTGCTGGACGAGCCCACCAACGATCTGGATATCCAGACCCTGTCCATTCTGGAGGATTACTTGGATTCCTTCCCCGGGGCGGTCATCGCCGTGTCCCACGACCGGTACTTCCTGGACCGGGTGGCTAAGCGCGTGTTCGCCGTGGAGTCCGATGGAGTGGTACGAGGCTATTCCGGTGGCTATACGGAATATCTCCAGGCCAGACGGCAGACGGAAAAGGCCAAGCCTCCCAAGCCGTCCCCGGTGGAGAAAAAGCCCCAGAAGCCGGCCCCCCAGAAGAAGGTAAAGTTTACCTACAAGGAGCAACGAGAGTTTGAGACCATTGACGATGACATTGCCGCTCTGGAAGGGGAGATCGCCAAGGTAAAGGCGGATCAGGCTGCCCAGGCTACCGACTATGTGGCCCTCCAGACTCTCCAGGCCAGACAGGAGGAGCTGGAGGCTGCGTTGGAGGAGAAGTTGGAACGGTGGGTCTACCTTAACGATCTGGCCGAGCGAATGGAGCGCGGCTGAGCTCCCGTCCATATCAAGCAAAAGGAGAACTATGGCAAAACTCTGGAAACCACTGGCGGCACTGGCACTGGTGTGCGTTCTGCTGCTGGCGGGTGTGATTTTATGGGCCAGGCCGGATGCCTCAGCTACCAAGCGGCCGGAGGATCAGTTCCGGGCGGTCTGGGTGTCCACCGTGTACCGGCTGGACTATCCCAGTCAGGCCAGCACCGACCCGGCGGTGCTGAAGGCGGACGCCGACGAGATCCTGTCCACCTGCGCTGAGCTGGGAATGACTGCCGTCATCCTCCAGGTGCGGCCCTGTGCCGACGCCCTCTACCCCTCGGATTACTTCCCCTGGAGCGCCGATCTCACCGGCCGACAGGGAACGGCGCCGGCAGATGGCTTTGACCCCCTGGCCTACTGGGTGGAGCAGGCCCACGCATTGGGACTGGAGCTCCACGCCTGGATCAACCCCTTCCGGGTGACCAAGAACGGGCAGAGCGAGCTGGAGGGTCTGGTGGATAGCCATCCGGCTAAGCTACACCCTGACTGGGTGGTTGAGTACGACGGCAACTATTACTTCGACCCTGGCTTGCCGGAGGTACGGCAGTACATCATCGAGAGCGCCCAGGAGCTGGCCCGGAATTATGACATTGACGGGCTCCACCTGGACGACTACTTTTATCCCGGCACCTCCTTTGCCGACGAGGATACCTATGCCCAATACGGAAAAGGTTTTTCCAATATCGGGGACTGGCGGCGGGACAACGTCAACCAGCTGGTGAAGGCCCTGGGGGAGGCAGTCCACGCCATTGATCCCGACCTGTCCTACGGCATCAGCCCCTCGGGGGTGTGGGCCGACAAGAGCAGCCAGTCTCAGGGCTCCAACACCACCGGCGGCTATGAGAGCTACTACGCCTCCTATGCTGACAGCCGCAAATGGGTGAAAGAGGGGTGGATCGACTACATCTGTCCTCAGGTCTACTGGTATATTGGCCATAAAACCATGGATTACGAGACCATTGTCCGGTGGTGGGCCGACGTGGTGAAGGGTACAGGGGTTTCACTTTACATCGGCATGGCGGACTATCAGGCGGGCAACGCCGATCCCGACAGCCCCTGGCACGGGATCACTGCGATTCAACAGATGCTGGAGCTTAACGAGTCTATTCAGGAGGTGGCGGGAGAGGTCCACTTTCGGTATCAGTTTTTAGCTCAAAACCCCAAGCTGCGGGCACTTTATGAGAAATTTTATCAAGTGGAGCCTGATGTAGCCCTGGATACCGCCAGCCACACCGCTTATTTCCAGGGCAATGGACAACGGTTCCAGCCAGAGGCCGGACTGACCCGTGCGGAGGCGGCTGCGGTGCTTGCCCGGCTGTCGGTGGACCGTGAAGGGAATAGGCTTTACACAGGAGAGGAGAGGGACAGCGGTTTCCCTGACGTGTCTCCCTCCGCGTGGTATGCGCCCTATGTGGCCTTTGCCAGGCAGTGGGGACTGGTGAACGGCTATCCCGACGGCACCTTCCGTCCAGAGGAACCGGTGGCCCGGGCGGAGCTGGTAAAGATGGTGGCTGCTTGCTTTGGGATCACCCGGGAGGTCAACCCTTTCCCTGATGTAGCCTCCAATCACTGGGCGGTGGAGTCCATCTCCTTTGCTGCCGCCAAGGGGTGGGTTGACGGCGGGGAGGATGGGACCTTTCAGCCTGAGCGGAGCGTGACCCGTGCGGAGGCCGCCAAGATTCTCAACCGAGCCACCGGGCGGATCGCCCAGGCGCGGCAGGCGGAGTTTCCCTACATCGACGTGGATGAGGGACATTGGGCCTACCATGAGATCATGGAGGCTTCGGTGTCCCACAACCATCGGTTTACTGCCGCCGGTGAGGATTGGATCTGAGATTTTACAGGAGCTTTCCCAAAACCTGATGGAAAACCCAATGGCAAACCTCGTATGATACTCCTGTGAGCCCGCCGCCCCCAGGGCGGGCCGGGAAAGGGGTTTTTGTCATGATGCCTTGTCAGAAGACCTGTGCCGATTATCAGCCGGGATGCCACAAGTCCTGCGCCCGCTGGACCGCCTTCCAGATGGAGAAGAGCCGGGAACGCCAGGCCAAAAAAGATTACTTAAAATACTACAATGAGCTGTGCGGGGCGGTGGCCCGTCAGTTTCGGGCCATTGGCGCGGTGCCGCTGATCCGATGAGCAAAAAAGCCCGTTGCGGGAGCTCCCTTCCGCAACGGGCTTTTGAGTTTATTTGGCTTTGGTATCGGCTGACACTCAGCCGTCCACGATCTCGCCGGTGAGCACGGCGTTGCTCTCCACTGACAGCTGGCCGTCCACGAGTTCTACGGTGAGGGTATCCCCGGGGGCTACCTGGTCGGCGATGATCTTCCGGCTGATGAGGGTCTCCACCCCGTGCTGTACGAAGCGGCGCAGGGGCCGGGCGCCAAAGGCAGGGTCGTAGGCACTGTCGATGATATACCGCTTGGCGTCCTCGGTGAGTACTACCCTCAACTGCTTTTCGCTGAGCCGCTGGTTGAGTTCGTTCACCAGCAGGTCGATGATGTGGGTGATGTTGTCACGGGTCAAAGGCTTGTAGAACACGATCTCGTCCAGACGGTTCAGGAACTCCGGCCGGAAGGATCGGCGGAGCAGCTCCTCCACTTGGCTTCTGGCCTCCTGGGTAATGTCGCCGCTGGCGTCAATGCCGTCCAGCAGGAACTGGGAGCCCAGATTGGAGGTGAGGATGATGATGGTGTTTTTAAAGTCCACGGTGCGGCCCTGGCTGTCGGTGATCCGGCCGTCGTCCAGCACCTGGAGCAGGATGTTGAACACGTCGGGGTGGGCCTTCTCCACCTCGTCGAAGAGGACCACCGAGTAAGGGTGGCGGCGGACAGCCTCGGTGAGCTGACCGCCCTCCTCATAGCCCACATATCCCGGAGGGGCGCCGATGAGCCGAGATACGGAGAACTTTTCCATATACTCGCTCATGTCGATGCGCACCATGTTCTTCTCGCTGTCGAACAGGGCCTCGGCCAGGGTCTTGGCCAGCTCGGTCTTGCCTACGCCGGTGGGACCCAGGAAGAGGAAGGAGCCGATGGGCCGGTCGGGATCTGCGATGCCCGCCCGACTTCTCAGGATGGCCTCAGATACCAGGCGCACAGCCTCGTCTTGGCCTACTACCCGCTGATGGAGGATGTCCTCCAGGTGGAGCAGCTTCTCCCGTTCCCCTTCCATCAGCTTGGCTACCGGGATCCCGGTCCACCGTTCAATGATACGTGCGATCTCTTCCTCGGTAACCTTGTCCCGCAGCAAGCTCCTGGCCTTGCCCTCGTTGGCGATAGCCTCCTCAGCCTCCAGTTGGCGGCGCAGCTCGGGAATGCGGCCGTACTGGAGCTCGGCGGCCTTGTTGAGATCGTATTCCCGCTGGGCCTTTTCCAGGGCGGCGTTGGCCGCCTCCAGATCCTCCCGCAGCTTCTGAACCTTGCCGATGGCGTTCTTTTCATTCTCCCACTGGGCCTTTTTGGCGTTGAACTCATCCCGCATTTCGGCCAGTTCCTTCTGGATCTCAGCCAGATGTTCTTGGGAAATGGCGTCGTCCTCCTTCTTGAGGGCGGCCTCCTCGATCTCATGCTGGATGATCTTCCGCTGGATCACATCCAACTCGGTGGGCATGGAGTCGATCTCGGTGCGGATCATAGCGCAGGCCTCGTCTACCAGGTCAATGGCTTTGTCGGGGAGGAAGCGGTCGGTGATATAGCGGTTAGACAGGGTGGCGGCGGCAATGATGGCGCCGTCCTGGATCTTCACCCCATGGAATACCTCATACCGTTCCTTTAGGCCACGGAGGATGGCGATGGTGTCCTCCACCGTGGGTTCGTTTACCATGACGGGCTGGAACCGCCGCTCCAGGGCAGCGTCCTTTTCAATATACTGCCGGTACTCGTTAAGGGTGGTGGCGCCGATACAGTGGAGCTCGCCCCGGGCCAGCATAGGTTTCAACAGGTTACCCGCGTCCATGGCGCCTTCGCTCTTGCCTGCCCCAACAATGGTGTGCAGCTCGTCAATGAAGAGGATGATGCGACCCTCAGACTTCTTCACCTCGTTGAGGACGGCCTTTAACCGTTCCTCAAACTCACCCCGGTACTTGGCGCCCGCGATGAGGGAGCCCATATCCAGGGCGAAAATGGTCTTGTCCTTCAGGGAACCGGGCACGTCTCCCTTGACAATCCGCTGGGCCAGCCCCTCGGCAATAGCTGTCTTGCCTACGCCGGGCTCGCCGATGAGCACTGGATTGTTCTTGCTTTTGCGGCTCAGAATGCGGATCACGTTCCGGATCTCGTCGTCCCGACCGATGACCGGGTCCAGCTTGTTCTGTCGGGCCCGCTCCACCAGGTCGGAGCCGTACTTCTTCAAGGCGTTGTAGGTTTCCTCCGGGTTATCAGAGGTGACCCGCTGGTTGCCCCGGACAGCGGTGAGGGCCTGGAGCACCCCCTCCTTGGTGATGTTGTAGGTGCGGAAGAGCTCCTTCAGGGCACTGTTGGCGGTATCGATAAGGGCCAGCAACAGGTGCTCCACGGAGACGTACTCGTCCTTCATGGAAGCGGCGATGGACTCGGCAGTGTTCAGACACTTGTCCACGTCCTGAGCCACATAGATCTTGCCCTGCTCCCGGCCGGAGCCGGACACCCTGGGCAGCTTTTCTACCTCCGCCCTGGTGGCGGCGGTGAAGGAGGGAACGGTGAGCCCCATGTTTCCCAGTAATTGGGGAATGAGACCGGTCTCGTCGGTCAGCAGGGCCAGTAGCAGGTGGGGCTGCTCGATCTGCTGGTTGCCGTACTCGGTTGCCAGACTCTGTGCGGACTGCACTGCCTCCAGGGATTTCTGGGTGTATTTCTGCGCGTTCATATCGCGTCACATCCTTTCTTGTGGGCACGCGGTGCGTGCCTTCATAAAACGGTGGAAAAACGGCGGGGAGCCGGTCAGCCTTGGCTGACCGGCTCCCGTGTTTCCAGGTCAATCAATGGCGATCCGACGGGTCTCGGGAACCACGGGGACGGCCTTGGGCAGATTCAGCTCCAGAATGCCGTTCTGGTAGGCGGCGGTGATGCCGCTCTCATCAATACCGGTAATATCGAAGGAACGGGTGAAGGAACCGTACCGCCGCTCCCGGCGGATGTAGGTGCCCTTCTCATCCTTCTGCTCCTGCTGCTCCTTGTGCTCAGCGGAGATGGTCAGGATGCCGTCCTTCAGGTCCAGCTTGATGTCCTCCTTGTTGAAGCCGGGCAGCTCCGCTTCTAAAATAAACTTGTCGCCGGCATCCCGGATATCAGTACGGAAGGCAGGCAGGTTGGCGTTGCTGTTCTGGAAGAAGCTGCGGGTAAAGTTATCAAAGGTGTCGAACAGGTTGTCATTATTGTGCTCAAAAGGAAGCATACCAAACATAAAGATCTCTCCTTAATCAGTCGTTATTGTGGATACATGGGTTAGCAGTCTTGTGATTTAATTGCTAAAACATCTGAGGTTCCATGGCGACCATCCTCTTTCTGCCCCGTTGATCCAGGGCTTATCTCGTTTTCTGATAGAGATTATAGAGCCGATCTGTGAACAAATATACAATAAAATGTGTCTAAATTGTAAATACTAGCACTCTACATGAGAGAGTGCTAAAATTGCGCGAGGGGTTGCCCAGGATGGAAAAACGGGGTATAATGCCCTGGGTCATGATAGAGGAGGATGTGTATGCGACGGACCAACGACCTGGGCAAGGACCCGGTATTTCCCCTGGTATGCCGCCTGGCTATCCCTACCATGCTGGCTCAGATGGTCAGCGTATTATATAGTATCGTGGACCGCATGTATATCGGGAATATTCCTGAGATCGGGGACCTGGCCCTGGCGGGAGTAGGTGTGTGCGGACCTATCGTTACTCTGCTGGGTTCTTTTGCCACCCTGGTGGGCCTGGGAGGCTCCCCCATCCTGGCCATGCGTATGGGGGAGGGAAACGAAAAAGAAGCCCGTAGGGTGCTGTCCAACAGCTTTCTCATGCTGCTGGTACTCTCCGGAGTACTGACCACCTTGTTCCTGCTGCTGAAGGGGCAACTGCTTATGTGGTTCGGTGCCAGCCCGGCTACCTTTGATTATGCCAATACCTATCTTACGATTTACACCGCCGGAACCTTCTTTGCCCTGATGGCCACGGGCATGAACAGCTTCCTGATCGCCCAGGGCTTTTCCGGTCTGGGTATGGCCACGGTAATGCTGGGCGCCGTGCTGAATATTGTGCTGGACCCGGTGTTTATTTTTCTGCTGGACCTGGGGGTGGCCGGCGCGGCTATCGCCACGGTGATCTCCCAGATGGCCTCCTGCGCCTTTGTGTTATGCGCCCTGCTGCGGAAAAGCATGCCGGTACCCCTGCGCTGGGGTGGTTTCGAGCGGCGGATCATGCTGCGCATCGTCACCTTCGGCCTGTCGCCCTTTCTCATCATCGCCACAGACAGTATTCTGCTCATTGTCCTCAACACCGTACTCCAACGGTACGGAGGAGCGGAGCTGGGCGATACCCTGGTGACCTGCGCCACCATCGTGCAGAGCTACCTGCTGCTCATTACCATGCCAATGGGCGGCTTGACCCTGGGCACCCAGCCGGTCATCAGCTTCAACTACGGTGCGGGGAACGGGAAGCGCATCAAGACCGCGTTAAAATCCATCGTGGGGCTGTGCCTTGCCTTCTGCGCCATTATGATGGTGGTTACCCACACCCTATCTCCTCTGTTCGTCCGCTTGTTTACCCAGAATGCTGAGGTGCTGGAGCGGTCGGTGGGGTATATCAAGGTATTTACCGCCATGATCCTTCCTCTGGCGGTGCAGTACCCTCTGGTGGACGAGACTACCGCTCTGGGCCAGGTGCGGCTGGCGCTGTTTTGTTCCCTGTTCCGCAAATCGGTGTTTCTGGCCTGTCTGCTGCTGCTGCCCGCCCTGGTATCCGCGGAAGCCACCTTCCTTTCCGAGCCCATAGCCGATGTGGTCGCAGCCACGATGACTACCTGCCTGTTCCTGCGGGCCTTTCCTCGGATCATGGCCAAACGGGCCTGCCGCCCCTGAGGGCGGTGGGTCCGGTGGGGGATTTTGAGAAAATCCGAAAAAATGATTGACAAAGCGGTTGGTGTACTGTATAATCGTTTTTGCATTTGACCTGGACAGGGCGTGGAGAGATGTCCGAGTGGTTGAAGGAACCGGTCTTGAAAACCGGCGATGTGGAAGCATCCGTGGGTTCGAATCCCACTCTCTCCGCCACATTTTAACTCGATACTTTTTTGAATCGGCATGCAGAAGTACCCAAGTGGCCGAAGGGGCTCCCCTGCTAAGGGAGTAGGGCGGGAAACCGTCGCGAGGGTTCAAATCCCTCCTTCTGCGCCAAAAAGAAAACCCTGTAGTCTTAACGGCTACAGGGTTTTTCTGCTCTTGCAATGGTTTGCGGTGTGCGTTAATGTGATAAAGGTATGTTATTGATGGGCGTGCCTTATCGGATATACTGGCTCCGTAGCAAAGCGTAGCAAAAGATCCTGTAGTCTCTATGGCTGCGGGGTCTTTTTGTGTCTGAAGCTGTTTGCTTGGTATGGTATTTGTGTTATGTCGTAACAGAAAAAATTTATTGACAATAGTATGGAATCAGACTATACTGCAAAAGTACGATATCGTACCATTAAAAGGAGCGAAGAGCATATGGGTGGTGCCATTAAGAGATTGAACCATTTGTTGGGGGAGATTGAGGGCTATTATCATGACATTTCCCTTGCGTTAGGCCTGTCAGACAGCGTTTCAAAGATACTGTATACCCTTTGCATTTATGAAGATCGCTGTCCGCTGCGGTTGTTGTCCCGCAGGAACGGATTGAGCAAGCAGACGGTCCATTCCGCTGTTCGGATGTTGGAGGCCCAAGGTCTCATTCGGCTGGAGCACATGGATGGAAAGAACAAGGAGGTGTTGCTGACGGAGGCGGGAAAAGCCTATGCGCGACAAACGGCTGCCCGGATCGTGGACTTGGAAAACCACATCTTCTCGGTATGGAAGCCGGAAGAGGTGGAGCAATATTTGGATCTGACAGAGAAATTCCTGCAAGCCTTGCAAGAACAGACAAAGCAGTTGTAACAGAGCGGAATGTGCGAAAGTTTGCCGTTGGCGGGATGCCCCAGCGTGAAGGCTGGAACAGGAGAGGCGATCCGTGTGGCGGCTCTCGTGTGACCAATGCCGCAGGCGGTAAGGATAAGGCTATGATCCCGACAATGGCGGCCTGTATCAGAATTGGGTGTGGAGAAGATATATGATCCGGTTATCCGATCACTTTAACTATCGAAGACTGCTGCGGTTTACCCTGCCGTCTATTATCATGCTGGTGTTCACTTCTATTTATGGCGTAGTGGATGGATTTTTTGTCTCTAACTATGTGGGAAAGACGCCCTTCGCGGCGCTGAATTTTATAATGCCGTTTCTGATGATCCTGGGCTGCGTGGGGTTTATGTTTGGGACCGGCGGCGGCGCCCTGATTGCCAAAACCATGGGTGAGGGCCGGCGGGAACAGGCCAATCAAATATTTTCCATGCTGGTGGCCGTATCCATCCTGTTTGGTGTGCTCCTGGCCCTGCTTGGCATGGTGCTGATCCGTCCAGCTGCCCAGCTTCTGGGCGCGGAGGGCCAGTTGCTGGAGGACAGCGTTTCCTATGGCGTCATTATCCTCATTGCGCTTCCCGCCTATGTTTTGCAGTATGAATTCCAATGTCTGTTTGCCACAGCAGAAAAGCCAAAACTGGGGCTTGGGGTAACGGTGGCGGCGGGGCTTACCAACATGGCGCTGGACGCTCTGTTTGTGGCGGTTTTTTCCTGGGGACTTGAGGGCGCTGCCGCAGCCACCGCGCTGAGTCAGTGCGTTGGGGGCTTTCTTCCGCTCATCTATTTTGCGCGTCCCAATAGGAGTCTGCTACGCTTTACTAAAGCCAAGTTTGACGGAAGGGTTTTGAGGAAAGCCTGTACCAACGGTTCTTCAGAGCTGATGTCGAATATTTCCATGTCAGTTGCCAGTATGCTTTATAATTTCCAACTGCTGCGCTATGCAGGCGAGAACGGGGTCGCCGCGTATGGTGTGCTGATGTACCTGAATCTGGTATTTCAGGCGGTGTTCCTGGGGTATTCGGTGGGGACGGCGCCGGTGATCAGCTACCATTATGGGGCTGGGCATAACTACGAGCTCAAAGGATTGCTGCGGAAAAGCCTTGTTATGATTTCGGGTTTTGCGCTGACCATGTTTTTCGGAGCGGAGGCCCTTGCGAAACCTCTTTCAGGTCTGTTTGTGGGCTATGATCAGGAATTGCTGGCAATTACGCTGAGAGCTTTGCTGATCTACTCCTGTTCCTTTTTGTTTTCGGGCTTCTCTATCTTTGGGTCCTCCTTTTTTACCGCATTGAACGACGGCTTGGTGTCCGCGCTGATCTCCTTCCTGCGGACCCTGGTATTTCAGGTATTGGCGGTACTGATATTCCCTGTTATCTGGAAGCTGGACGGGATCTGGATTTCCATCGTGGCGGCGGAGATCATGTCAGTGGCGGTGACGGCGTTTTTCCTGTTTGGAAATCGGGGGAAATACCATTATTGATTCGCTTCTGAGCGGTAGACCGTGAGGCGTGGACAGATGATATGGGGAGGGCTGTGTTGGCGGGCAAGAAGTTTTGATCTGATTTTTAACTTTATTTAGGGTTGATTTCTTACTATACAGGCAGAAAGTGAAAACTGAACTGCGGCATAGAAAGGAGTTTACCATATGTATATCAACAATCGAAAGGATCTGGATACCGGACGGGAGCCTTGCCGGGAAAAATACGCACAGGCTGGGAGTTTTGGCCGGCGGGTGTGTACCCTGGTGCTGAGTGCCGTCCTGTTCGGGTCGGTATCCGCCGGAGCTTTTTACAGCGTAAATCTGCTGCTGCCCCGGGCGGAGTCCGAGAGCATTTCCCTGAGCACCGACAATGCCGACGTGGTGGTCACATCCCTGGCCAGTACATCCTATTCCTCTGTCAGATATGGCATGGACGTATCAGATATTGCCGCCGCCGCGCTGCCCAGCGTGGTTTCTATCACCAATATTTCCGTAAAGGAGGTGCAGAGCTTTTACCGGCGATTTGGGCCAAATGGCGGCCAGAGCCAGGTGTCTGAGACCACAAGCTGCGGCTCGGGCATTATTATCTCCAATGACGGGGAATACCTCTATATGGTGACCAACGAGCATGTGGTGGCTGACGCCACCACCCTTTCAGTGAGCTTTGTGGACAATACGGTATGTGAGGCCCAGCTGTGTGGCACCGACGCTGATGTGGACCTGGCGGTGCTCAAGGTGGCGTTGTCCGACCTGTCCGCCGAGACCCTGGCCCAGATCGCCGTGGCGACGGTGGGCAACTCTGACGCGCTGGAGGTAGGGGAGCAGGTGGTAGCCATCGGCAACGCGCTGGGATATGGCCAGTCGGTGACCACCGGCATTGTCAGCGCTCTGGACCGCAGCCTGACCAATGAGAGCGGCACTACCGGCACCTATATCCAGACCGATGCGGCCATCAATCCCGGCAACAGCGGCGGTGCCCTGCTCAATCTGGACGGAGAGCTCATTGGTATCAATACCGCGAAACTGTCTGACACCGACGTGGAGGGCATGGGCTACGCCATTCCTATTTCCGACGTGACCGATTTGATTGCGGAGCTTATGACCGAGACGACAGAGACCAGCCAGACGAGTTCCGGAGCCAACTGGCAGTCTGGCTGGAATAACCCGGGCTGGTATTGGGGCAGACCTTCCGTATAAAGGCGGAGTAAACGTGTGCCTGGCATATGTAGTGTGGATAAACCATTGAAGTCTGAGGACGTGATCCGAATCAATGTGATTGCAAGTCTGCGGCATGATTGGCACTCAAAATAGAAAATAGGACCAAATATGTTTAAAAGGCTGCATGGCGAATTGGACAGCAATTCGCCATGCAGCCTTTTTTGAACAAACAACAGACCTTTTACTGGCTTGGCCGCTTGGTAAGCAAATGATGTAAATGATCCTGTGGTGGAAAACGCTCCGTTAGAGCCCTGCTGCCAGTTGACCTTCAAAGATGCCCATGGATTCTGAAACGGTAGGTAAAACGGGATGTCTACAATGGCAGTGGCCACATTGTCCTTGGGTTCCAGAACAAGAACAGGAGAAAAGGGTTGTTTGTCAGTCGTGGGCAGTACCTCCAAAGGGGAGCAGGAATCCGTTCTGGTCAAACTCCAAATGACGAGGTGGTTCCAGCAGGTCAATATCGTCGCGATCTTGCAGATCCTGGTACAGAGCCGGGGAGACCTGGATCTCGAATAGTTCCAGAGTATTCCGAATGCGGGCGATCTTTACTTGCGATGGGTTGATTCCAGTACAAGTACGGATGGCCAGCAGGATAGCATCCCGGTCGTTATTCATGTACAGAGGAATACTGCCGCCCCGGACGCGGCTGGAGGTGATGATATTATCTGAAGCCGCCTAATATCAAAGTTCCTTACCTGGAAAATCCAGTTTACCAATCTGAAGGAAACTTTAGAGCTAAGACTGGATACGGACATGAAGAAACTTATTATTTCAGCAGCGTTAAGACGCTGTTAGAATATAGGGAACAGTTAGACATTCTCTGCTGGCAATATTCTGGCAGAAAGGGCCAAGCACAATTTAATGGTTTTAATCATGGTACCATTGCAAATTACAATCCATCGCTGAGGAAGTATTTTAGTGATAAATATAGCCAATACGAATACAAATTTACTGAAGCAATAAAAACATTTGACTATTACTACATTGCTCCCGATTTCTCACAGATCAATCCGATATACTTTTCGGATAATGACGAACTCCTCACCACAATTAAAAACACTCCTCCAGATGAAAAGTGGCTCATTTTTGTCGAATCCGAAAATGATGGGAAAACATTAAAGGAAGCATTGGTATCTGCTGGTTATAAAGATACTGTCTTCATAACCAGCAAGACAAAGACAGCCAACCTCGAATTGGCGGAAAGAAAAACCTTAGAGCAAATTGTAAAATATGAGTGCTTTTCACAAAAAGTTGTACTGGCTACGAAGGTTTTGGATAATGGCATTAACTTATGTGACAAGTCTCTAAAGCATATAGTTGTACAGTCCATTGAGCAAACTGAGTTCTTACAGATGCTGGGGCGGAAACGCTTTATAGATTCTTCCGATAATGTAAACCTATATATAAAAAATTTGCCAGAGGGGACGCTCCGAAAGGAATTCCAGCGACGGATTCAAAATGTTATGCTGTTTTGGCATCAATTGTATGCAATTAAAGCAAGAAAACGGATTTTGCCTTCCTTTAGGTTTTCAATTGACGGTTTTTTATCCCGTTATACAGAAGGAGGGCATTATATTCCTCAATATCGCCCTTTTATCATCCCGGATGATGTTGAATATTCTCGCATTGGAAACGCAGCCATAAAAGATGATCCAGGAATACTAATAGATCTTTATGTGCCGCCGCGATATACGCAAGATAAATTGATATACGATTATTATAAAATGCTTGCAATGTTTGAAACCGCTCAGGACGAGCGAGAAGAACGGATGTGTTATGAACAGTTTCAGGATGAAACTGAGTATCAGGAATTTAATAGTGCACTTCAACAGTCGCAATACATCTGGTTGAGAGAGCAGCTCTCCTGGATTGGATTCAATGTTGGAAACCCTTTCAATCAAAATGACAATACATTATACCCAGCCAACGGAGCGCACTGGATCAATATACAGAATGGCCTTTTTCCGGCTGCCAAAAAAGAGCTATTAGATTTTTTGCATTCTCATAGCGGAATTCTAACTGAAGATCAAGAGAAAGAGCTGAAACAGCTTTACCGTAAATTTATTTTCCTTGACTTTCCTCCACGGAAAAATACAAAGCTAAAAGGCAGTATTAAAAAAATTCAAGAACTATTT
This sequence comes from Pseudoflavonifractor phocaeensis, assembly GCF_016901955.1. Taxonomy (GTDB): domain Bacteria; phylum Bacillota; class Clostridia; order Oscillospirales; family Oscillospiraceae; genus Flavonifractor; species Flavonifractor phocaeensis_A. Next base: position 25,979 of record NZ_JACJLC010000019.1, on the reverse strand, counting down.
GATCTTTAGAATTTTCCGTACAAAATTGAAAGCAAGAAGATGACATATAATAGAAAGCAGCGGCAGTGGTTGATTTTAGAACATAAATGAGTCCCGTAAGTAAAGTCGGCTTTAGGCACATATTATCCTCTTGATGCAGGGAAGCCCCGGCGTACCGGAATGGTACGCCGGGGTCTTTTTCAGCCCGGCTGTAAAAAAAGAAAACGGGTTTAACAGACGATTAGAGCTTGAAAAAGCCAATTCAGCATCGAGAAAGGTGATTTAGTATGAAGCAGCAAGAAGAAATCAAAATGTTTTCCAATTATCCCGATGTTCTCGGGATCAAAGACCTGCGGCAGGCCTTGGGGGTTGGCCGGGCAGGGGCGTATAAGCTTCTGGAGTCCGGGAAGATCCAGAGCTTCAAGATCGGAAACACCTATAAAATCCCCAAAAGTGCTCTGATCGACTATGTCAATCAGCAGTGCCCCGCCGGGGACAAGGAAGGTGAGCAGGAATGACCGGCAGCCTCCAGATCAAAAACGGGAAGTATTTTGCTGTCCTCAATTTCAGGGATCAGAGTGGGAAACGGGTACAGAAATGGTTCTCCCTTGGCCTAGAAGTGAAGGGGAATAAGCGCAGAGCAGAAACCATGCTCAACGAGCTTCTGGTACAGTATCAGGGCATCGAGAACATCGAGCCCATGAATACGCTGTTGAGCCGGCATATCGCCTCCTGGATTGAGATGGACAGGCCAAACATTTCCGTCACGACGTATAATCAGTATGTCAACATTCTGAATCTGCACATCGCCCCCTATTTTGATCCCCGTAAAATCACCGTCAGCAGCGTGACCGCCGGAGATTTGGAGGACTACTACACCTTCAAGATCTCCAATGGCCTCAACCCAAACACGGTGATCAAACACCATGCCATCATCCGCTCCGCCCTACAATGGGCGGTGAAGCACAGGTACATCCGGGAGAACGTGGCCGACTTCGCCAACCGGCCCGAACGGGTCAAGTACCATGGGCCCCAGCCCTACAGCGTTGAGGAGGTGGCCCAGTTGCTCCAGGCCACCCAGCATGAGCCCATTGCGGTGCCTATCTTCCTGGCCTGCTTCTATGGCCTGCGCCGCTCCGAGCTCCTGGGCCTGCGCTGGTCGGCAATCGACTTTGAGACCGGAAGCATCTCTATTTCCACAACTGTGGTCAAAGAGAAAATCGACAACCAGATTAAAACGGTTGTCAGGGACGGGATCACGAAAACGGAGAGCAGCCAGCGCACCCTCCCGCTGTGCGCCTACACCTATCAGTATTTTGTGAACCTCTACCACGCCCAGCAGTATCAAAGGAACCTGTGCGGGGCTTCCTACAATCCATCCTATCTGGATTTCATCTGCGTGGACGGTATGGGGAATCTGCTGCAACCGGATTTTGTGTCACAGAAGTTCCAAAAGCTCTTGAAGCAATACAATCTGCGCCCCATCCGGTTTCATGATCTTCGCCATAGCTGTGCCATCATTATGCTGTACCTGGGCTATTCCCTGAAGGATATTCAGACCTGGCTCGGGCACAGCAACTACAACTTTACGGCGGATACCTATCTGCACACAGCGCCGACGGCACACCTCCAAATGGCGAACACCTACTCGGAAAAGTTGGAGGAACTGCTGCCGCCACAGGCCATTTCTTAGGACGGTGTGTTAGAAAAGTGTTAGAAACGCAAAAAACAAGCGGCCGAAAAAGTGAAAAAAAGTACCGCATTCCGTTGGAATGCGGTACTTTTATGGTTGCGGGGGAAGGATTTGAACCTTCGACCTCCGGGTTATGAGCTGCTGCCAGCGGCTCAATCCGTTGATTTCAGGCGCTTTTTGGCCTTTTTTGTTCTGAAAATCTGCCAAATACAGGAGATCATATGCTCTCCGCTCCGCCAGGATTTTTCCTGTTCTGGGTCAGGTTGTGGGTCAGGGCGGCGGCCCCCCAAAGCTGCGCCAGAAAAGCCTGGATCTGTGCCGCGCCCGAAGCAGCTCGCCCGAAGGCTGGAGGAGGAAGCAGAGCGCCTGGTTTGCCGCATTTATGGGCGTGACCCGCACCCGCTTTCGGATAAAAGCTGGTCAACACGCTCAAGCACGGAAGGGGCAGCTGCCGCGCAGACCAACGCGGCGCGGCAGCTTTATCCCCGCTGTGTTTATAAGCTGATCTCTCCCCGCGCAAGGGTGACGGCAGGTCCGCCCACCTTGACAAAGGGGGCTCCGCCTTTTAGCACCAGCTGTGTGGAGATCTGAGAGGGACGCTTCATTTTTTCACCCTGGATGATCGTATGAACCGTATTGGGTGCGCCAAGGCCATAGTCGTACAGGTAACAGGTCAGCGCGCCGTTGGAGGTGCCGGTGGCAGCCTCCTCGTCGATGTCATAGAGCGGAGCGAAATTTCTGGCATGAATCCGGCCGTCCGCCGCATTGACAGTAAACGCATGCACGCCTACGACGGAGTACCGCCGTGAGAGCTCTTTGAGGGCCGGGAAATCCGGCTGGATCTCCTCCAGAGCCTGCTCGTTTTTCACGGGCATCATAATGTCGATAAGACCGGTGGATACCTTCCTGGGCAGCAGGGAGAGCCCGGGCTTTCCCAGGACGACACCCTGTCCCGCGGCCGGCAGGCCCATGATCCGATACAATTCGTCCAGCTCCGCCGCGCCCTCTATGGACTCGAACAGCCGGGGCTCGGCCATGTCCATCAGGACGGTATCTTCCCCCACCGCGACCTCCAGCAGGCCGGAAAGGGTCTCGTTGAGGCAGGTGCTGCCTGCTTTCACAAGCCCCATGGAGCGCAGCGCGTGGAACGCGCCGATGGTGGCATGGCCGCAGAGCTCCACCTCCGCCGCCGGCGTGAAGTAGCGGGTCTGAAAGCGGTTGGCGTCCAGCTGTTTTACAAACGCAGTCTCGGAATAGCGCAGTTCCGCGGCAGTTTTCCGCATGATCTCATCCTCCGGGAAGTCTGCCCCGTCTGGCAGCAGGACGATCCCGGCCGGATTCCCGCCAAACAGCTGGTCGGTAAAGGCATCTACGATCTGAAATTGCATGTCAGCCCTCTCCCTTCAGAAATTCAAACCATGTGCCAAGGCCCCGCTCTCGGGCCAATTCATAGACCTTGACCGCGGTCATGTTGTCCTGAATGGCCATGCCCGTGGTGTCAAAAATCGTGATTTCCTCGTCGCTGGTGCGGCCCGGCTTCCCGCCGGCCACCAGTTCGCCGATCTCGGCATAGATATCGCCCTCGGTGATGACGCCGGCAAGCAGGGCATTTCGCGTCTCCCCGCGGCTGACGCACTGGGCGATGCTGTCGTTGACGATTTTCGCGCCCCAGAACACCTTCGGATCCCACTCGTTCTTCCCGGCCATGTCCGCTCCCACCGCGATAATGTGAGTGCCCTTGGAGATAAGCTTTGCCGGCACGAGATAGTGTTTGGCCGGCGTGGTGGATACCACGATGTCGGCGCCCTCCAGCGCCGCCTCCAGCGTGTCACAGATCTGGACGGGCACGCCGGCCGTCCGCTCCACCTCCTCCCGATAAGCGGGCAGTTCCGCCGGATAAGGGCTGAACACCTGGACTTTTTCGATGGGCCTGACCTCGCAAAGGCCATAGACCTGCATCCTTGCCTGGCCGCCGCCGCCGATGACACAAACGGTCTTGGCATCCTTCCTCGCCAGATACTCCGCCGAGACGGCGCCCGCTGCGCCGGTGCGGATGCCGGTGATCAGGCTTCCGTCCATGACGCACAGGAGGGCGCCTGTTTCCCCGTCAAAGAGCTGGATCATGCCGATCATGGTGGGCATGGTGTTGGTTTTCCCGTTGTTGTAAAACCCGGAGGCGATTTTTACAGAAATACGGCGGTTGAGCCCGTTGTAGCAGGATTTGATATCCGTTTCCCCGTTGCACTCCGGCACCTCCAGGGAGACGATGTCAGGCTGCTGGACCTTCCCCTGCGTAAAGGCGAGATATCCCTCCTTTACCGCATCGATGACTGACCGCATGGACAGTACCTGCTGAACATCTTCCATACTCAGCAATAGCGTTTTCATGGCACTCCTTTCCCGGCTCAAGCCATTCCCATACGCCGCCCCACTTCGTAGGCGTCCTGTGGGAAATCCGTTTTTCGGACATCCTCGGCGCTGTTGCATCCGTACGCGGCCACAATATCCGTATCCGCCAATGTCCAGCCAAAGAAACCGAGCATGGCGCGAAAATTGTAGAGGACCCCTTTTACCGCGTCTGAAGAATCATCCCCGAATGCCAACAGGAGGGCGGCCCGTTTGGGCGTTTTCAGTTCTTGTTCCTTGGCATAGAACCGATCGATCACCGTTTTCAGCTGGCCGCAGATATCGTTGTAGTAAATGGGCGAGGCAAGGACCACTGCGCCGGCCTCCAAAAGGCTTTGGTGCAGCGCATCCATATCGTCGCGCTGGACGCATACCCCGCCATTCTGCTGGCAGGCATGACACGCCTGGCAGGGCTGGATTCTGTGGAAGGCGGCGTCAAACCGGGTCACCTGGTGCCCGGACTCCAGCACGCCCCGGATCAGCGCATCCACCAGGACAGCGGAAGTGCCGGATCGGTGCGGGCTCCCGCTGATGACGACAATCTTCATATATATTCTCTGCACCCTTAGCGGGTAAAGCCGTTTTCGATAAGGAACTCCTCAAACTTCTCCAGGGCTTCGGGTACGCCCTTCCGGCCGTAACCCATTCGGAAATACTGACCGTCCATATCGTAGATGTCTGCCGGCAGCAGCAGCACGCCCTTTTTGTCCACCGCCATCTGGCAGAACTCCTTCACCGGCATGTCGATGAGCAGTTTGTGGAAGGCCACCGGGCCGCAGGAGATAGGCTTCTTCTCAAAGAGGTAGTCGTACTTCTCAAAGAATTTGTCCGCGATTTTAATGTTTTCCCGGATGAGGTCTGTGTTCCGCTTCAGCAGCGCGTCCCCGTGCTTCAGAGCTACCTTGGACAGATACTCCGACGGGGCGGAGCAGCAGATGCTCATGTAGTGTTTGAATTTGACGACCTTGTCCAGGAGCGCCGTATCCCTGGACACCAGCCAGCCTACCCGCAGGCCGGCCAGGCCATAGGCCTTCGACATGACGCCCAGGGATACGCACTTGTCGTAGTGGTCAGCCATCCAGTCCCTCTTTTCGCCGTCCATCTCCAGGCCCTTGTACACCTCGTCAGAGAAGAGGTAGATGTCGTGCCTGCGGCAGATCTCGCACAGCTTTTCGATCTCGGCGTTGGTGAAGGTGTAGCCCGTGGGGTTGTTGGGGGAGTTGACCGCCAGCAGCTTGGTGTTGGGGCGGATCAGGGACTCCAGCTCGTCAAAGTCCACCACCCACTTTTCCCCGTCGTCCCGGACGTACCACTTGGACAACTCACAGCCCGGCACGGAGTTGGCCACTTCGTAGGCCGACTGGTAGTTGGGGTACATGGCGATCATGTGATCTCCGGGGTCCAGCATCACGTTCATGTAGCCGAAGATGGCCTCCTGGGCGCCGTGGAATACCAGCACGTTCTCGGCCGACATGCTCTGATACAGGCCCGCGATGGCCCGGCGCAGGTCGGGATCGCCCCAAGTCTCCGTGTAGCCCAGCCACTGCTTCAGATAGCCCTCCTGGGCGCCCGGCTCCATAGCCAGCAGCTCCTCGGTGCGCATGGATTCGCAGTCCGACTGGGTCAGCAGATACGGCGCGGTGAACTCATACAGTCCAAAGTAACACTCCAGCTTGAAATCCTTGATCTTCATGTTGTATGCTCCTTTCCGTTTGTACAATGACAGGCACATCCATTTAGAAGGCCTCGCTTGAGATGCTCCCTTGATCGCCATGGATCCCTCAGGTCCGCACCAGCCAAACCGCCCGTGGCCTTTGGAGCGGCAGGAGGTTGCAAAATGAAGGATAAGTGGTATGATGAAAAAGAGCATCTGTACCTGTCCCCCATTATATCGGAGCCCCTTTGTTTGTAACCGGCCAAATCCAAAAAACTGAAACCAGCCAAAAGGAAGTGGATGCGTTGAAACGGATGGCACCTGTCCAGATCGACTGGATCCCTGATAAAACAAGCCCTGTCCCGGTATATCGGCAGATCGTACAATTCGTCTGCAACAAGGTAGCCAGCGGAGCGTGGTCCATTGGGACCCGCCTTCCCTCCCAGCGGGCTCTCGCAGAATACTTTGGGGTCAATCGGAGCACGGTGACCACTGCCATTGACGAACTGATTTCCTACGGGATCGTGGAGGGCTGCCACGGGGCGGGCACACAGGTCATCAGCAATACCTGGTCCCTGCTGCTTCCCCCCGCCCTGGACTGGGGGAAATTCATCTCTTCCGGTTTCTTTCGGGCAAACATCAACACAATCCAGGCGATCAACCGTCTGGAGTTTGTCCCGAATATGACTCGCCTGGGTACCGGGGAGCTGGATCCCCGCCTTTTTCCTGTTGAGATGTGGAAAACGGCCCTGCACAAAATAAGCGGCCAGGTGACCCATCTGGGGTACCTGGAGCCGCTGGGGCTGTTGGAACTGCGCCGGGCTATTTCGCGGCACGTGAAGAGCCTTGGCATAGATGCTCCGCCGTCCTGCATCCTGATTACCTCCGGCTCCCTGCAGGCCCTGCAGCTCATCTCTGCCTGCCTGCTCCAAAGCGGTTCGACCGTTTTTACGGAGGCCCCCTCCTACCTGAAATCCCTTCAGGTGTTTCAATCTGCCGGCATGAGGCTGGCCGGCATTCCCATGGACCGTGAGGGACTGCAGTACCAGAAGCTTGCGCCTGCGCTGAAAGCAGATCGGGCTTCGCATGCTTCCATTCTGTATACCATCCCAACAAATCAAAATCCGACAGGGATCACCATGTCGGGACGCAGACGCACAGAGCTTATGAGGTTCTGTGTGGAAAACAGGCTGCCTATTATGGAGGATGGTGCTTATCAGGAACTGTGCTATGAGGGAGATGCTCCGCCGCCCCTGAAGTCGCTTGATAAAACAGGGACTGTCATCTATTTGGGCAGCGCGTCCAAATCTCTGGCCCCAGGGCTGCGCATTGGCTGGGTCATCGCGCCGGAGCCCATCGTGCAGCGGCTGGGTGATGTGAAAATGCAGATGGATTATGGGGCCAGCTCAGTCTCTCAGTGGATCTTTGCGGAATTTTTGGACAGCGGCATGTATCAGGAATACCTGAACGTGCTCAGAGGAGAACTGCGCCGCCGGCGGGACCACGCCCTCTCCGTCCTGGAGCGGCACTACAAAGAGATAGCGGCCTGGAACATTCCAAAAGGGGGATTTTATATCTGGCTTACGTTCCGAAGGCCGGTTATCGCAGAGCGCCTGTTTGAAAATGCCGCAGCGGAGGGGATCCTCCTGAATCCGGGAGACATGTACGACTTTGAACGCAATAACTCTCTGCGTCTGTCCTATGCATATACAACAAGTGAAGAATTTGAAATGGCCGCTTTGAAACTGGCGCGGATCGTGGAAAGATCCTTTTTTGAAAAATAAGGGCTGGAAGAGCAAGGGAAAATCAATGTCGATTTGATGTAATGCCGGCATTTGCTGCGGGCGTGGTCCGCACCCACATTGCGCCATGAGCATTCGGCGTGCTCAAACGCGAGGCGGACAGGCGGGGGAAAACCGCCGTTGCGGCCAGTGTCGCCCCTGTGTGCCGGCTTCGGAGCGGAGCTGGGGAGTGGCCCCCGGAACTGGGATTTCGGCGGCGTTGGGCCGCGTGTGGGGCGGCAGCTATCCAGAGCAGTTATGACGTGGTAATCCTGACCATCTAGGCCATTCAATTTCAGAGGAAGAACGCCCCCAGGAGCCCCGTTTCGGGCCCTTTGGGGGCGTTCGATTTTAGTACTAGGATAAAGCCCGGTATCAGAAAATTGCCGCTGTCGCAGACTATTTCACAGAACGGTGTGTTAGAAATGTGTTAGAAACGCAAAAAACAAGCAGCCGAAAAAGTGAAGAAAAGTACCGCATTCCAACGGAATGCGGTACTTTTATGGTTGCGGGGGAAGGATTTGAACCTTCGACCTCCGGGTTATGAGTTCAAAATCAAGCGTTTTTTATTGTTTTATAAAATCCTGCAAAGTGTTGTGGCACAATGGTTTCGCCGGTTTTAGTGTTTTGTGTCGTTTTGTAAAATAGTTGAACTTTTCATAGTGGAGTTGAATTTTTGTTGAACTCAAAAAGATACCCCCGGCCCGGTGAAGGGTCGGGGGATTTGTGTCAGGGGTCGATATAATAGGTCTGGCTTCCTGCCAGGTCATGCACCACGATCAGCGCCCCGGCCAGCTCGATTTTCAGTGTGTCAGTATTGACGGAAGTTCGGGCAATGCAGCGGCTTTGCAGCTGCTCCAGGATGGGCGGTGTGGTGCTGAGTTTCCGGGTGGTGGTAAAACTGTACTGTTCGCCGGTGGTCTTGTCCTCCACGGTGGTTTCTGCGCCGTCCAGCGTGATTTTACAAGTGGCAGTCTCAAACAGTACCACGGCCTCCGGCGTGGCCTGTGCGCTTGCTGTGGGGCTGTTGGTGGGCTTCTCTGCGGTGCTGCATCCAGCAAGCATGACGGCGAACACAAGGCAGAAAAGGACAATCAACTTTTTCATACCGCCGCCCCCTCTCCGGTCACGCTTGCGGCCACGGTCTCCAGGTCTGCAAGGTTGGGGTTTGCCTCAATCTTTGCCTGCAAGAGTTTGTCGGCATCCTTTACGCTGTAAAATCCGCTGTCCAGCCCGGCCCGGATGGCTCCGGCGATGGTGTCATAGAACAGGGTAAACGCTTCTTTGCGCTCCGCTGCGGTGGGCGGGAAGGCCAGGACAAGGCCCCGCCGGTCTGCCGCCTCCCGTGCCGCTCGCAGGGCGGTGGAGTTATAGCGGTTTTCGTCCACAAACTGCTGCATTTCCTCCGGGGTCAGCGTGACGGGACTGTTACCGGCCAGAAAAGCGGCATTAGCGGGCAGCTTGGTAGCGTCCAGCGTGTCCCAGCGGTCAAGCATGGTGAAAGCCTCCGCTTTTACGACCTCCGCTGCCTCCAGGGTGGTTCCCCGGCAATATTCCAGGGCTTCAGCCTGGCGCTCCAGCTCGTATTTCCGGCAAGCGTCCGTTGTCCATCCGTCCGCAAAGTCCTTTTCAATCTTCGCCCGCTTGTTGGCATCCTCATCCAGGGCGGCGCGGTACTTCTCTTTCAGTTCAAAAAGTCGGTCAAAATAAATCACGGTTTTATCTCCTTATCATTTGAATTTCCCGGTGATCCGGGTTAGGTCTTGTATTAGTCGCTGTGTGTGTCTGTCTCGGTAGCGGAAGAACCGCTTCAAATGGCGATAGTATGTCCTGTACCACATTCCCGGCGGTTTCTCCGGCACATACTCCACAAAGGAAAAGCCGTCCGGCACATACTCTGGAAATTTCAAGCGCCGGTTTACAAAGGCCATTCCGGCCTCGTAGTGGGTCATGCTGCCCTCGGTTCGCTGCTGGCTGCGGTAGTTCAGGCGGGCGCACTTGCGGCAAAGGAAACGATCTTCTTTCAGGTACAGGTACCTCACCCTCTCCCCACACTGGGGGCAGAGAAAGAAAGTCTGCTGTCCGCCGTATCCATTGGGCTTGTGTGACAGCTTCACCGTTGCGCATTTCCGCCAGCCGGTCAGGTAAAGGTGGGCCGTGTTGCCCTCTGCGTCCACCTCTACCGGCTTGTCTCCACGGTCAGGGCATCCGCAATACATGATCTCCCACGGCTTGCCTAGTGGCAGCTCAAAGCTATCTAGCCGGGGTGTCCGCTCTATCTGCCCGTGGCTGCGGTTCCAGCCTCCGGCGTTACATCGGTAGTACATGGGTTTTTCCTCGTTTTATGCCTAAATAGATTGAAAACCGGGGATGTACCTCCACCGGGTGGAGGTGGGGTGGAGGTGCCTCCACCGGCTCTATCCTTACTCCCACAAGGGATTGCGGGTTTTGGTGGAGGTGGTGGAGCTATTTCCCCCAAAGTCCCTATAAGGGTTTCATTTTTCCTGATTTTTTTAAACAATAGGAAAGTAGCTCCACCTCCACCCAGTAGCTCCACCTTTTGGGGTGTTACTGCATCCCAACTCCCTGCCATACATTGCAGGTTTTTGTCCTTTTTTTGGCCAGTCCTCGGTTTTCCAGGGCGGTGTTAAAGTCAGGCAGTCGGCGCACATAGTCTCCCGCTCCCTCTGCCCATTCACGGTATCGGCGGTACAGATTAGAGGCCGGTATCCATGCCCCAGGCTCCAGGGTGCAGCACTCCGAAAGGAAGTTGCCCACCCAGTCCTCCTGCCCTCGGTATGCCTCGGTGACTTCCTCCACCACATCCGGGGTCTGGAGCTGGTAGCCGTTGCGTGCAAAGTTCACGGCTCCCTCGATGGCCCAGGCCAGAATAGATGGCCCGGCCTCTTGCACCAGAATGTCACCATAGTTTGACCGGCTCCCCTGTGTGGGGATGGTGGCCCGGAAGGGTACTACAATCAACCGCCGCCAGGTGCCGGGGTCAGTGCTGCCCACACGGGGCAGGTGGTTGGTGAACAGGCACAAGGTATGGGAAGGGGTAATAGTCTCCGGGGCCTTGTACTTTTCTTCAATAGTGATCCGGTCGGTGGAGCATACCTTTTTCACCGTGGCAACGGATAGCCGCCGCCCTTCCTCCAGCTCTCCAGCAATCACAAGGCGCTTGCCTCGCAGAGTTGCCAGGGCTGCGCCTCTGTTCTGCCGGTCGGTGGTAAAGGTGTCGATGTCTATACTTCCGGCATAGTCACCCAGGACAGCGGCCAGGGCATTAAAGAAGGTGCTTTTGCCGTTCCGGCCTGCTCCGTGGGCCAAAAGTAAACCTTCATGGTAGACTTTTCCGTGGAGGGCCATACCGGCCACAAGCTGGAGAAAACCCCGCAAGCTGCCGTCCCCCTGGGTAATGGTGTCCAGGAAGGTGTCCCACATCTGCGCCCCCTGTTCTCCGGGGAAGGTGGTGGTGATCTGGCTGCATCGTGCCGCCCGGTCATGGGGTCGCAACTCCCCGGTATTCAGGTCAATGATACCGGCGGGGGTGTTCAGGTCTGCCGGGTTTGCGTCCAGGGTGTCAGCCTTGACCACAAAGGCGGGCTTTGCCAGCTCCAGCATATTTTTTAGCCGTCCGGCGCTGCGGGTCTGCTTGGCGTGGGTGAGGTATGCCTTTGCACTTGCGGCCCGGCTGGTGGCCCGCTCCATATCCTCCGGCTTGCCGGTGCCCTCTGCCTCCGCCGCCTTTGCCTCTGCCATACCCACAAGAGCGGCCCGGTATTCCTGCTGAGCATCGGCCAGCATTTCCCCGGATAGCTTGGTTGCCAGAGTGAGGGCGCGGTGGTCGCTGCGTTCCCAGTGTGTCCCGCTCCACGCCAGCCAGCCCAGGGCATCAGAGAATAACAGGTCCTCCTGGTATCTTTGGGTAAATACCTCCGCATTGCCAGCGTCCGAAAAGTCCGGCGGTCTGACTTGCTCTGGCGGATTTTTTATGTGTTCTGTTGGTGGCCTGTGTGTGTCCTGTTGGTGTTCTATTGGTGCTGAATAAGTACGGGTACAGGTGTGGATAGCTTCTGCAATGGTTAAGGCTCCATAGGTGCTGCCGCTCTGCGAGCGATCCCATTTTTCACGCATCAGGCCGGACGATCTGAAAAGCCTGTCCATCTGTCCGGCGTTGCATCCTGTCCAAAAGGCCAGCATATTACAAAGGCCCATGTCTGCCTCCGAGTGGCTACCATAGGCGGAAGTGTCCCCATTCCACAAGGCGGCGAATGCGGCCCCGTTACGGGCGCTGTGCGCTTTTGAAATAATCTCAGCGTCTGACAGGTCAAGGGGTGCCTGGGGCGCTTTGGTGGCATCTGGAGCGGTTCGAGCGGGTCGAACCATATACTTGTTAAGGATGGTCTGCAATGCCTCCGCCCGCTCGCAGATAGGGAATGGCCCCGCCCAGGGTTCGGAGTTGCCGGTGACGGTCAGAAATTTAGAAGTAGCGCCGGAAACATAGATTTCCAGCCCCTGCTTTGCGTTCATGGTGTAGTAGTGGGCCTTGTCGTAGTTAAAGCCAGAGGCCCGGAAGAAGATCCGTACCCCCTGCCCGCTGGGGCTGGTTTCGGTGTAGCTCTCCATTGTGGAAACAATGTCCACAGCCAGCGGGGAAGGGATGCCGTCCTCCGCTATACAGTGGTCAATGTCAATGGCACAAAGGCCGTCAAACACGCCCACGCCCAGGCCGTCAAAACCGCCGCGCCATAGTGCGGCTGCGGCCTCCTGGAAGGTGCTGAATGTGCTGGGGTTATTGGACATAGCCCCGCCCCCGGTTCGGGGGTTGTACGGGCATTTGGTAGGCTTGTCTCGGCCCGCTCGCTGTTCATATCTCCACACGCACCAGCGTCCGATGCCTTTCAGCTCCTGGGGAAGTCCATCTGGGTAAAACTCAGTCAATCAATCGCCCCCTCAGTCGCACGGTGTTGGCAACGCGGGCGATCTCATGCGCCCGGTGGAGCATACTGCGGACGAAGTTGTCCACATCGGATTGACTGTTGGGCAAAAAATAGCCGTTCTGGTTGTCGGCCAGGATCTGAGCGCCCCGCAAGCGTTCCAGCTGAATCATTTTGCGGACTTGGCGGGCGGGGAGCTCGGTTAGGGTCACCAGGTGCTGGAGCGGGACGGCGTTCTCTGCGCCGTGGGATAAAAGCCGCTCGATTTTTCCCGGTTGTCTGCCGGTTTGCTGCGTGTTATTATAGCTGGTGGAAGTGGTGGCTCCGCTAAAAGTCCCCGTTTCCGTCTGCCGCTCCCAGTGTGCCAGCACTGGGGCGGCGTTTTTTCTTTTAGACATTAGCCGCTGCGCCTCCTTCCGGTGTTGCACTGTTCAGTTGCTCCACCAACTTGTCAAAGTTGATGAGGCATTTTTTCCCCGTATATACACAGGGGAGTTGCTTCTGCTTCTCCATCAAGCGCAAGGCATACTCTGATAATAGGCCGGTTCTTGCCACTTCACGGATGGACATAAAGCGGGGAATTGTTTTTTCCATGTTTTATCGTCCTTTCTTTTGGCTTGGGGTTGCGTTGCGTCCCCTTCTGTGGTATAGTATAACTGTAAATGTTAATAAAGTCAAAAGTCAAATAACTTTTATGATTGTTTAAGGGGCGGGTGAAATGGCGCGAAAAAAGAGTGAAGTTAACAAAATTCGGGGGGAAAACTTGCGCAAGCTGCTTTCCTACTATGGCATGGATCAGAAAGACCTTGCTCAAAAGATTGGATATACCAAAGAGCATATCTCCTATATTGTAAATGGTCGCAGGAATTTGACGTTGGATGCAGCAGAAAACATTGTAAAGATATTTCCTGGTGTCCACTTAGACTGGCTCATGGGACATGGGGGGTTCATGAATGACGAAGAAGAAAACGCCAGCAGGGCGGAGAGAAATACTCTTTTGAAAGATAGCGTAAATGGTATCTGGCAGACAAACAGAGGTAAGGCATCAGGTGAAGTAGGTGTTGTAGTTGGCGGAAATATCAAACGATATCGTGCAAAACGCAATATGACAGCTGAACGTCTCTCTGAGGCAACAGGGATTCCGCTAGAAATAATATGCGCCTATGAAGAAAATGCGGGAACGGCATCAACAAAAGATCTGGATAAGATTTCAAAAGCCCTTAAAATAGAAATAGCTACATTGTATGGACAATTACCGGCTCCGGCGGATATCACCCAATGGACGGTCAAATTCTCAAATGGTGATTCTATTATGGGACACATCAGTATTGTGGTGGCTCAGATAATGGAGAAATTAAACAGTGATGGTCATGAGGCTGCGCTATGTATGCTACACGGATTGGTGGAGAATCCGCGATATCAGAATAAAGGAGAAACTTCAAACGAGCAGAAAGAAGGTGACCAATAGTGGCTAACATTCAAGAGCGCCGCGACAAGTCCGGCAAGCTGGTTTCCTACTCTATCCGCGTCCATCGTGGCCGGGGGATGGACGGCAAGCAGCTCAAGCCCTGGACGGCTACGTTTGAGGTATCGCCCACATGGACGGAAAAGAGCGCAAGAAAAAAGGCCGAGGCTTTCGCCGCGACCTTTGAGAAAGAGTGCAAAGAGGGCATGACTTCTGACAGCCGCCAGAAGTTTGCCGCCTACTGCGATTATGTAATTGGTCTGAAAGAGCAACGGGGGGTGAAGCACTCAACCATTGTGAGATACAAGGAGCTGACAGGCCGGATTTACCCACAGATAGGCCACATCAAGCTGCGGGAGCTGCGGGCCGACCACCTGAACGATCTATACACCTTGCTGGGACAGGACGGACAGAACAAGCGGGGCGGTAAGCTGTCCGCAAAGACGATCCTGGAACACCACAGGCTCATTTCCACGGTGCTGGAGCAGGCGGTGAAGGAGGGCCTTGTCCCGTTCAATGTCGCCAGCCGTGCCACACTGCCAAAAGCAGAACACAAGGAAGTGAACTACTTCCAGCCGGAACAGGTGGCGGCGATCCGGGACGCACTGGAGCTGGAACCTATGAAGTGGAAAATGCTTGTCCACCTGCTGCTTATCACCGGCGCACGGCGTGGGGAAGTGCTGGGGCTGAAATGGGACAAGGTGGACTTTGAGGGGAACCGGATCTATATTTGCAATAGCATCCTTTATTCCCCGGATATCGGCATCTATGAGAGTACGCCCAAAACGGAACGATCCCGGCGGTACATCACACTACCTGTTGAGACAATGCAGCTACTCCGGCGGTATCGGGCATGGCAGGCGGAGGAACGGCTGCGACTGGGGGAGTACTACCAGAATCAGGACTTCGTATTCTCTCAGGACAACGGCAAGCCCATGCACCCGGACAGCGTGACCGACTATCTCAAGAAGTTCAGCAAGCGCCACGGACTCCCACACATTAACGCCCATGCCTTCCGGCACACAATGGCCTCCATGCTGTACTTCAATGGGGTGGACAGTGTGAGCATTTCCAAACGGCTGGGACACGCCCAGGTCAGCACCACGGCCAATATTTACGCCCATGTAATGGAGGAGGCCGACCAGCGCAATGCAGATATCTTGTCGGATATCTTTTTGAAAAAGGCTTGAATTTGAGAGGCGAGTTGAATTAAAGTTGAATTTCTCGACACGCCTCATTTTTAAAAATGGCAGAAAAGTAATAAAAAACACCTGATTCTCGTGGAATCAGGTGTTTTTTTCTGGTTGCGGGGGAAGGATTTGAACCTTCGACCTCCGGGTTATGAGCCCGACGAGCTACCAAACTGCTCTACCCCGCGATATGGTGCCGGAGACCGGGATCGAACCGGCACAGGATCACTCCTACGGGATTTTAAATCCCGGGCGTCTGCCAATTCCGCCACTCCGGCATGGAGGGCTTCCGATCTCGCTCACTGAGTGCCTAAATAGAATAACACAGGGTAGGCTATCTGTCAAGGGTGAATTGCAAAAAAATATAAAATGGGATTCTTCAGGGGAGGAATAGGGAAGAGCAGCGGTTCCGACTAAATTTTTCCAAAATGTGGTATACACTGATCATACTACTGGCCGGCTGGACAGGCCCGGCGGCAAAGGAGACAATACCATGGCGACAAAGGAAAAGCTGAAAACCAGGGCGGCCCGCCTGCGGGAGGAGGCCCGGGAAACGGGAAAGGTGGTGCTGCGGGCGCCCGTGCTGGTGCGTCTGGCAGAATGTATGATCCGCTTCTTGCTGGGGGCGCTGTTGGCGGGAGCGGAGATCTTTGGGGGATATGCGCCCTTTGGTATCGGGCTGGTAGGTGCCTCCGGTTCCGGATTGGATGGGTTCTGTGCCCTGCTTGGGGTCTGTTTTGGGTATCTGGCCATGGAGGGGCTGGCGGAAGGGCTGCGCTACGTGGCGGCGGCCATTCTGGTATTTTCAGTAGCATTTGCTTTTTTTGACGTGGGGCTCTATCGCAAGAGTTGGTTCATGCCTCTGGCGGCAGCGGCGATTGACGGCGCCACGGGCTTTATCTGCTTGTCCGAGCAGGGATGGACGCCCCAGAGTTTAATCTATTTTGGCACCGAGCTGCTGCTGTGCGGAGGAGCGGTATATTTCTATCGTATTGCTTTTACACCTTGGACGGAGAAGCGGGAGGAGGAGAGCCTGACCGCCCGGCAGATCATCAGCTTGCTGTTGGTGCTGGGCTCTCTGCTACTTACGCTGTCCAAGCTCACTTTGCTGGGAGAACTGTCGGTGGGACGGTTTGCCGGGGCTGCGGCGGTGATGGCTGTGGCATACAAGGGAGGCGTCAGGGCGGGCGCCACCGCTGGAGTGGCAGTAGGCTTAGGCATGGACCTGTCCGCGGGCGGTATGCCCTTTTACGCCATGGCCTACGCTCTGTCCGGGGTGATGGCTGGGGTCTTCCATCGTCAGGGAAAGCTGGCCGCAGCCCTGGCCTATGTGCTGTCCAATGCCCTGGCGGTGCTGTGGACATGGAAGGACGGCATGCACATCCCATTGCTTTATGAGGTCTTTGCGGCGTCTGTGGTCTTTCTGCTGCTACCAGAGGGGCTGCTGCGGCAGGTAGGGGCCCTGGTGGACGACGCCCCCCAGCAGGCGGCTCAAGAGCGAGCCATGCACTATGTGAAAGGCCGAATGGAGGATACAGCTGCTGCCTTCAAAAGCTTGTATGAGTCTATGCGGACCACGCTGCGCCCCATCCGGCCCAACGACGGCGATACAGCCAGCGTGTTTGATCGGACGGCGGACCGGGTCTGCAAGAAATGTGCCTTGCAAAATGCCTGTTGGCAGCGGGATTACGTATCCACCTATAATGCCCTCAACGACGCCTTGCCCGCTATGCTGGAGCGGGGAAGGGGGGATGGCGGGGATTTCCCTGCCTATTTTGCCAACCGCTGCGTCAGGTTCAACGAATTTGTGTCGGCGGCCAACGAGGAGCTGGCGGCCCTGTTGTATCGCCGGCAGTATCAGAGCCGTCTGCGGGAAAACCGGGCGGCGGTCTGCCGACAGTATGGGGAGTTGGCCCAGGTTCTGGGAGAGGCGGCCGCTGAGCTGGGGGCAGAGTTAATTCCGGACAAAGTGCGGGAGAGGCGGCTGCGGCAGTATTTGACGGCCCAGGGACTGGAGTGTCAGATTGCGGCTTATTATGACGAGGCGGGGCACCTGCGCATCGAATTGGAGGGGGCGGGATTATCCAGACTACGTCAAAAGGAGAGCCTGGAAAAGCTGTCCAGGCTGATGAACTTTCCTCTGCGCATGGGGGAGGAGACCCGGCGGGACAAATTGGTGCTGGTACAGGGCGAGCCCCTGATGGCGGTGGCCGGAGTGGCTGCACGGCAGAAGGATGGCCAGACCGTGTCCGGGGACACGGGGGCTTGGTTCAAGCACGACGACGGTTCCCTGTATGTACTTCTGTGCGACGGTATGGGAGTTGGGCGGCTGGCCCAGCGGGAGAGCGCCCTGGCGGTACGACTGCTGGAGCAGTTCCTCCGGGCGGGGGTACGACCGGAAAACGCCCTTCGTACCCTCAGCGCGGCTCTGGCCCTCCGAGGGGAGGAGGAGATCGGCTTTTCCACCATCGACCTGCTGCGGATCGACCTCTTTACCGGTGAGGGGGATATCTACAAATATGGCGCGGCGCCCAGCTATGTGAAAAAGGGGAGCAGCGTCAGCCGTATTACCGGATGCGCCCTGCCCGCCGGGCTGTCGGGCGGCGACGGAGGGAGCCCTGATCAGACCCACCTGAAGCTGGAGGCGGGGGACTGTGTGCTGCTGGTCACGGACGGCGTCACGTCGGGGAAAGGGGACCAGTGGATCCGGGACAGGCTGGCAGCCTTTGAGGGGGCCAGTCCTCGGGAATTGGCCCAGGCCATCCTGGATCAGAGTGCGGAGCAGGGTGGTGGCGGGGACGACCGCACCGCTCTGGTGCTCAGGCTGACCAGACGATAGGCCATTTGGCAAAATGACAGCCCCCGGGGCTCCGGACACGCCGGAACCCCGGGGGCTGTCGTTGAAGGATGGATTAAGTGCAAGGTTGCTCAGCTGCTGTCCCGTTCGATGAGGAACCAGGGAGCCACCTCGGAGGTACACTCCTCTCCCCGCAGCCGACGCACCAGTAATTCAGCGGCCATCTGCCCCACATTGTAGTCCCCGTGGGACAGAGAGGTGATACCGATGGGAGACAACTCGCTGTACTGGCTGTTGTCAAAGCTGACCACGGCGATGTCTTTGGGAATACGGATATCCTTTTTCAGCAGGTAGGTCACCAGGCGGGACGCAATCTCATCGTTGTAGCACACCACGGCGGTACAGCCCTTGATAACCCGGTCTACCGCTGTCCAGGAATCATCGGTGCCCAGTAAGTCCATTTTGCTCTCAGTGTTGTACCAGTAGACCTGCTTGTCCTCCAAAGGCAGGCCCAGATCCCGCAGGGCGTCAGCATAGCCGGAATACCGCTGGAGTCCCTGCATATCGTCGTTTTTGAAAATACCGGCAATGGATCTGTGCCCCTTTCGGTGGAGATATTCCACTAACTGGCGCCCTCCGCCGTAGTTGTCGTCCAGCACCGACAGGGAGCCTGGCAGACGGCGGTAATCCCCGTGCATGAACACTAGGGGAATGCCTTCGTCAATAAGGGCACGGTACAGATCCAGGTTGGGGTTGGGCAGGCCGGTCTTGCTGCCCTCCACCAGAATACCGTCGGGGTGAGTGCCCTCCAACAGGGATTGAAGGATACGCCGCTCTGTAGATATCTGATTCTGAGTAGAGAACAAGGTGGGGGCGGCGTTGTTGGCGGCAAGCACATTTTCGATCTCCCGCAGGATGGAGGGGAAGATATAATTATTAATATAGGTAATGACCACCGCCACCGTGCGGCGCCGGGGGGTGCCCTGATCCAAAATATGAGAGCCGCTACCCTGCCGGCGTTCGATCAGACCTTCGGCGGCCAGGAGAGACAGGGCCTGGCGGACGGTCTGGCGGCTGACCTGGAACTGCTGGCAAAGAGCCTGTTCCGTGGGCAGCAGCATGGTATCCTCGTAGAGCCCGCTTTGAATTGCGGCGCGCAATGTGTCTGCCACTGTCTGGTATTTATGTTGCATCAGTTACACCTCGCCATACGCATAGAATGGAGCCACTTGAGGGACAGGGGCGCCGTACACATTCCATGGGCGGCGGAGCCTTTCCGGGGCATAAGACAACTGAGGCAAAGAACCAATTGTGTAGAATAAGCATAACATATTTGTATGGAAGGCGCAAGAACAAAGTGAAATTGTATTGAACTATTTGTGGACAAGGTAAAATGATGATGGCGTGTGCCATGAAGTAAATATATGCAAATTATATTAAAAATGAGGCGCAATACGGGGGTTATGCAGCATAAATCATAATATATCAAAAAACCAATAAGTTGCTAAACGACGGGTGTGCAAAATAACCAAATACATTTTTTTGAAAAATGATTGAAAAAAGTTGCAATATATCTGAGATTTTATTTAATTTTAAAACATTATTGCAATATCAATAGATTGGGTAGAGTTTTTTGCGGTAAATTGGATTGAATTGTCTTGTTATATATTGAGAAAGTGTGAATTGTTCGTACATTTTATTGACTTTTTGCACATGGGGTATATACTTAGGAACAGGGAACCCAAGGGTTCACAAACGCGGTCCTGAGGGACCAAAACAGAAAATGGAGGAATTTGGCATGAAGAAGAAACTGATCGCTCTGCTCCTCGCTCTTGCCATGGGCGCTTCCCTGGCGGCCTGCGGCGGCGGCGGCGGCACCACCCAGTCTCCCGCCGGCGGCACCGAGACCACTCCCGCTGGCACTGAGACCGGCTCCGGCGGCGAGCAGACCGGCGCCGGCAAGACCGTCGGCATCGCCATGCCCACCCAGTCTTCCGAGCGCTGGATCAACGACGGCGCCAACATGAAGGCTCAGCTGGAGGCCCTGGGCTACGAGGTGGTCCTGCAGTACGCCGAGGACGACGTGCAGATGCAGGTCTCCCAGATCGAGAACATGGTTGCCCAGCAGGTGGACTGCCTGGTCATCGCCGCTGTTGACTCCGGCGCTCTGACCACCGTTGAGGCTCAGGCCAAGACCGCCGGCATCCCCATCATCGCCTATGACCGTCTGCTGATGGACACCGACGCTGTTTCCTACTACGCTTCCTTCGATAACAAGGGCGTGGGCACCGCCATCGCCGAGTACATCGTGGAGCACAAGGACCTGGAGGCCGCCAAGGCCGCTGGCGAGAGCTATACCATCGAGTTCTTCATGGGTTCTCCCGACGACAACAACGCCGTGCTGCTCTATCAGGGCATCATGGAAGTCCTCCAGCCCTACCTGGATGACGGCACCCTGGTCTGCAAGACCGGCCGTACCTCCTTCGACGACACCTGTATCCTCCGCTGGAGCCAGGAGGAGGCCCAGAAGATGTGCGAGAACTACCTCTCCGGCTTCTATGCTGACGAGGATCTGGACATCATCTGCTCCGCTTTCGACGGCTTCGCCTATGGCTGCCGCTCCGCTCTGGAGGCTGCCGGCTACACCGAGGCCAACTGGCCCATGATCACCGGTCAGGACGCCGAGCTCATGGCCACCAAGAACATCATCTCTGGCAAGCAGACCATGTCCATCTACAAGGACACCCGCCTGCTGGCTGAGAAGTGCGTGACCATGGTCAACGCTGTGATCAACGGCACCGAGCCCGAGATCAACGACACCGAGACCTACGACAACGGCGTCATGGTGGTTCCCTCCTACCTGTGCACTCCCCTGGCCGTTGACAAGGACAACTACCAGGAGCTGCTGGTTGACAGCGGTTACTACACCGCCGAGCAGCTGGCTGAGTAATCGTCAAACACAGTTCAACATCAGTCGAGCAAGGGGCGGCGGCAGTCTGCCGCCGCCCCTTCCTTTTCTCTGCGCGGGGCGTATCTGAATGGCGTGCGGCGGTCTCCGCCGGCCTTTCAGATGTGCCCCGGCGAGGACATCGATCGGTGTTTGTGAAAAGGAGTTGAGAAAATGTCGGAATACATCCTGGAAATGAACCACATCGTCAAGGAATTCTCCGGTGTGCGGGCCTTGAATGACGTTAATCTCAAGGTCAAGCCGGGAGAGATCATGGCCATCTGCGGTGAGAACGGCGCCGGCAAGTCCACCCTGATGAACGTGCTCTCCGGCGTGTACCCTTACGGCGAGTACACCGGCGATATCGTCTATAAGGGCGAGGTCTGCAAATTCCACAGCATCAAGGACAGTGAACGCAAGGGCATCGTCATCATCCATCAGGAGCTGGCCCTCTCTCCCTTCCTCTCCATCGCTGAGAACGTGTTCATCGGCAACGAGCGGAAGAAGGGAGGCATGATCGACTGGACCGCCACTCGCCGGGAGGCCCAGGAGCTGCTGGCCCGGGTGGGCCTGGAGCACGAGAATGTCAACGTCCCGGTCAACTCCCTGGGCGTGGGCAAGCAGCAGCTCATCGAGATCGCCAAGGCGCTGGGCAAGAAGGCCGACCTGCTCATTCTGGACGAGCCCACCGCCGCCCTGAATGATAAGGAATCCGCCCAGCTGCTGGAGCTGATGCTCCAGCTGAAGGCCCAGGGCATGACCTGTATCATCATCTCTCATAAGCTCAACGAGATCAGCTACGTGGCTGACTCCATTACCATCATCCGTGATGGCCAGACCATCGAGACGCTGGATAAAAAGACCGATGACTTCTCCGAGGACCGTATCATCAAGGGCATGGTTGGCCGTGAGCTCACCAACCGTTATCCCAAGCGGGAAAACTGCCCCATCGGTGATGTGATCTTTGAGGTGAAGGACTGGAACGTCTATCATCCCGATGACTCCACCCGGCACATTCTGAAGGATATCAATATCCAGGTCCGGGCGGGAGAAGTGGTGGGCCTGGCAGGCCTGATGGGCGCCGGGCGTACCGAGTTGGCCATGAGCCTGTTTGGCCACTCCTATGGTCAAAAGATCACCGGAGAGATCAAGATCAACGGTAAGCACGTGGATCTGAAAAACGTGCGGCAGGCCATCAACAACAAGCTGGCCTATGTGTCTGAGGACCGTAAGACCTACGGCCTGGTGCTCATCGACAGCATCAAGTTCAACATGACCCTGTCCGCCCTGCGCAACTTCTTCTCCCGCAAGGGTATCGTGGATCAGCAAAGCGAGGCTGTCAAGGCCGAGGAGTACCGCCAGCGCATCAATGTGAAGACCACCTCGGTGGAGCAGGCCGTGGGTGCTCTGTCCGGCGGTAACCAGCAGAAGGTGGTCCTGGCCAAATGGATGCTTACCCAGCCCGACGTGCTCATCCTGGACGAGCCCACCCGCGGCATCGATGTGGGCGCCAAGTACGAGATCTACTGCGTCATCAATGAGCTGGCCAAGTCCGGCAAGGCCGTGGTTATCATTTCCTCGGAAATGCCCGAGATCATCGGTACCTGTGACCGTACTTACGTCCTCAACGAGGGCGAGATCGCCGGCGAGCTGTCCGGCGACGAGATCACCCAGGAGGCTATCATGGGCTGCATCATGGCGCACAACAGAAAGGGAGATGCATAATGGAAAAGACTGCTGTCAAGACCGCTACCGCCAGCAAGAAAGTCAACCTGAGCATGAAGCAATACGGCATGGTGCTGGCCCTCATCGTCGTATACCTGATCTTCGCCGGCATCACCGGCGGCAAGAACCTGACCGCCATCAACGTTAACAACCTGATCATGCAGAACGGCTACGTTATCATCCTGGCCGTCGGCATGCTGCTCTGCGTCCTGACCGGTAACGTGGACCTGGGCGTCGGCTCCGTGGTCGCCTCCTGCGGCGCCGTGGCCGGCACCCTGATCGTGGACTTCGGCGCCAGCACCCCCGTGGCTATGCTGGCCTCCCTGGCAGTGGGCATCGTGTTCGGCGCCTTCGTCGGCTTCTTCGTGTCCAAGCTGGCCATCCCCCCCTTCATCGTCACCCTGGCCACCATGCTGATGGGCCGCGGCATCTGCTACGTCATTCTGCAGGCCCAGACCAAGGGCCCCCTGCCCGCTGACTACACCTGGATCTCCACCGGCTTCCTGCCCACCATCAAGGTCGGCGCCGTGGACGGTGCCGGCGGTGTGGACCTGGTAAGCATTGTCATTGCTATCGTCATCGCTGTTCTCATCATCCTGGGCGAGCTGAAGAGCATCGCCACCTCCAAGAAGCACGGTCTGCCTCTGGCTCCCGCCTGGCAGCTCATCATCAAGGACGCCGTCATTATCTTCATCGAGTTCTTCTTCTTCTATAAGCTGGGCTGCTTCAGCGGCGTGCCCGTGCTCCTCATCCTGCTGGCCGTTGTGGTTGGCATCTACCACTTCATTACCACCCAGACCGTGGCCGGCCGTCAGATCTATGCCATGGGCGGCAATGCCAAGGCTGCCCGCCTGAGCGGCATCAACACTGAGAAGGTGTTCTTCTGGGTGTACGCCAACATGGGCCTGCTGTGCGGCCTGGCCGGCATCGTCCTTTCCGCCCGTAACGCTTCCGCCACCCCCAAGGCCGGCGACCAGTTCGAGATGGACGCCATCGCCTCCTGCTACATCGGCGGCGCCGCCACCTCCGGCGGTATTGGTACCATCATCGGCGCTGTGGTCGGCGCTCTGATCATGGGCGTGCTGAACAACGGTATGTCCCTGGCCGGCTTCGACACCAACGTGCAGAAGATCGTCAAGGGCGCCGTGCTGCTGGGTGCTGTGACCGTGGACCTGCTGAGCAAGCGCAAGAAGGGCTAATCAACCTGAGTTTCTAAGGAGGAAGCACATGGAACGTACCCCCACCAACAAACGTTATCCACCTCAGTTCAGCCTAATCCTGCGCATTTTGTGCGGAGGCTACCTGATCTACCTGGCCTGGGGCCTTCGAGGCTCTTTTTTCCAGGGAGAAAACGGCACGCTGTTTGGACTGGCTGTGATTTTGTTTGTGGTGGTGGGGGCGCTCCTGTGCTTCTTCTCCATTCGTGCCCTGATCCGGGGGGAGTACCGTTTGCCTTATGAGTCGGACGACGACGACAAGGATGACGGCACCCACGGAACGGGTGAAAGGGGAAATTGAACATGGATCAGACCAAGATCAAGGAACAGATCACTTCCGGTCAGACCTATCTGGGCATCGAAATGGGCTCCACCCGCATCAAGGCGGTGCTCATCGGCGCGGATCACGCCCCCATCGCTTCCGGCGACCACGGCTGGGAAAACCGGCTGGAGGACGGGGTATGGACCTATCACATGGAGGATGTGTGGGCCGGCCTCCAGGACGCCTACGGCAAGCTGAAGGCCGACGTATCTGCCAAATACGGCGTGGAGCTGACGGCGGTGGCCGCCATGGGCTTCTCCGCCATGATGCACGGCTATGTGGCCCTGGACAAGGACGACCAGCTGCTGGTGCCTTTCCGCACCTGGCGCAACACCATTACCGGACAGGCCGCTGAGGCTCTCACCCAGCGGTTCCAATTTAATATTCCCCAGAGATGGTCCATTGCCCACCTCTATCAGGCCATGCTCAACGGGGAGCCCCACGTCAAGTACATCTCCTACCTGACCACCCTGGCGGGCTATGTCCACTATAAGCTCACCGGCAAAAAGGTGCTGGGCGTGGGCGAGGCCAGCGGAATGTTCCCCATCGACAGCGCCAAGTGCGACTACGACGAGACCATGCTGGCCTCTTTTGACGCTCTGGCCGCCGAGGGCGGCTATCCCTGGAAGCTGCGAGACATCATGCCCGCCGTGCTGTCCGCCGGCGAGGACGCCGGTACCCTTACCGCTGAAGGCGCCAGGCTGCTGGATCCCACCGGGGCCATCCAGGCCGGTATCCCCTTGTGTCCCCCCGAGGGCGACGCGGGCACCGGCATGACCGCCACCAACGCCGTGGCCGTGCGCACCGGCAACGTGTCCGCCGGCACCAGCGTGTTTGCCATGATCGTGCTGGAGAAGGCCCTGTCCAAGGTCTACCCCGAGATCGACATGGTGACCACTCCCACCGGCAAGCCGGTGGCCATGGTCCACTGCAACAACTGTACCAATGAGATCAACGCCTGGGCCAATGTGTTCAAGGGCCTGCTCACCGCCCTGGGCCAGACCCCCGATATGAACGCCCTGTACACCGCCATGTTCCAGTCGGCGGCCCAGGGGGCCGACGACGCCGGTGGCCTGGTGCTGTACAACTATCTGTCCGGCGAGCCCATCACTGGCATGGAGGAAGGCCGGCCCCTGCTGGCCCGCGCTCCCGAGGCCGTCCTGGACTTCCCCAACTTCATGCGGGCCCAGCTCTACTCCGCTCTGGCTACCCTGAAGCTGGGCATGGACATCCTGGCCGGGGAGCAGGTGGCGGTGGATCGCCTGCTGGGCCACGGCGGCTTCTTCAAGACCCCGGTGGTGGGGCAGCGGATCATGGCCGCCGCCGCCGGTGCGCCGGTGAGCGTCATGGAGACTGCCGGCGAGGGTGGCCCCTGGGGTATGGCTCTGCTGGCCGCCTATCGGGTGTGCAAGGCGGAGGGTCAGACCCTGGAGGATTATCTGGCGAACCAGGTGTTCGCCGGTCAGGCTGTGACCACCCTGGCTTCCGAGGCTGCCGATGTGGAGGGCTTCAACGCATTCATCCGCCGCTACAGCGAGGGCCTGGCCGTGGAGCGGGCTGCTGTGGAGCACATTTGAGTTCTGCGTATCTTGAATAATGTGAGGTAGATTTACATGAACAACAAGGAATTTTGGTTCGTGGTAGGCAGTCAGTTCCTGTATGGCCCCGAGGTGCTGGAGACGGTGGCCGCCCGTGCCGCCGAGATGGCGGACAAGATGAACGCCTCCGGCAACCTGCCCTGCAAGCTGGTGTATAAGGTGACCGCCAAGACCAACAAGGAGATCGCCGACGTGGTCAAGGAGGCCAACTACGACGACAACTGTCTGGGCGTCATCACCTGGTGCCACACCTTCTCCCCCTCCA
>NZ_JACJLC010000180.1 GCF_016901955.1 Pseudoflavonifractor phocaeensis | reverse complement strand
AGGTTTTACTTTCCTGCGGACGGCTTTTTTCTTTTTTTCGCCGGCTTTTTAATCAGCGTGCGCCCCTCTTGATTTGAGGCTATAAGAAATCTATTCTGAAAAATTTTTAACTTTTTTTAATTTCCGAGTTGCCAAAAGGACATGTTTTGCACTCCTTAAATGAAAGGGAAAAACAACACCGACTTTCGCAAAGAAAGGAGGTGAGAAAATGAAAAAATCCAAGTCTTATGAGAAGCGCATACAAAATCAATTCGGCGGTTTTTGCACCCGTGTTTTGAAGAACGAAGCAAAATACATCTATCGGGAATTAAGTAATCAGGCGGTAAAAGAAAAGGTGTTTGACGAACTTTCTGATAAAGAACTGTTAGCTGCGTACACCGTGCCAAAACTACACCTTGACCGTTGGTAGTCCTACACCCTGACCGCGCAAAGCAGACACTCTCGCCGCTGGTCAGACATCGGCGCCATGGCGCGCCCATTCCGCCGAAATGGTGCATGGCGGCCGGGAGCGTGGTGCACCAGACCGCCATGCAGGGAATTACTCGGGGATGCCCTTGCGCTTTCGCATGGACTCGCCCTCAATTTGGATGGTATAGGCGTTGTAGATGATCCGGTCACAGATGGCATCGGCCAGGGTGGGGTCGAACAGGTTCTCGTGCCACTCACTGGTATCATACTGGGAACAGAAGATGGTGGAGGCCACCTTGTTCCGGGCCTCTACCAGTTCCAGCACATCCCGGGCCTCGGCCTCCTTGAGGGAATAGAGTAGCCACTCATCCAGGATGAGTAGTTTCTCTTTCTTGAGCTTTTTCATGTAATCCCGGTAGGTTCCGTTGGCGCGGGCCACAGAGATCTCCACCAGCAGATCCGGCAGGCGAATATACCGGACGGAATAAAAGCTGCGGCTGGCAGCCATGCCAAGGGCGCAGGCTAAATAAGTCTTTCCGGCTCCAGTGGCTCCCAAAATGATGACATTGTGTGCTTCCTGGAGGTAGGTGCAGGAAGCCAGGCGCAGGATCTGCTCCCGGTCCAGCCTTCGTTCCGGGTGGTACTCAATATTCTCGACACAGGCGGCGGGATCCGCGTAGCCAGCGTTGCGGATGAGCCGGGTTATGCAGGAGGGAGAGCACATACCGTATATCACAAAGCAGATCACAGATATCAAAGAAATCAAGCGATTGCTGGCATAAAACACAACAGGCGGACAGCTTCCGCTGTCCGCCTGTGTGCCTGACAATTCAGTAGGTTCAAAAAGTGTACCTATGGGAACTATCAGACGGGGTATCTTCTTATCGTTTCTCTCATAAGGTGGAGGGAGGAGGGATCCCCATGACAGTGAAGCACACCCATCCCCAGTACGAGACAGCGGAGAAACGGCAGGAGGCCATCCAGAATGCCCGCAGGATGTGCGCAGCGCTGCTGCACTCCCTGCGGAGCCAGCAGACCAGACAGATCTCCTGACCATGGCCATGAAGTTTAATGCGGCCTATGCCCGCCAGTCCCTGCTGAAAAAGGACAGCCTTTCCATCAGCGGCCAGCTGGACCTGTGCCGCAAGGCGGCGGGCGGGGAGGTGAAGGTCTACCAGGACG
>NZ_JACJLC010000179.1 GCF_016901955.1 Pseudoflavonifractor phocaeensis | reverse complement strand
CCCCAACGCCATCCCCCACGGCGCCTCCCGTCCTGGACTGCGCCCGCCCGGTGCCCGGGTCGGAGCCGGTGGGGATGGATTATTTTGCCGACGCCCTGTTCATCGGGGACTCCCGCACCGACGGCCTGATGCTGTACAGCGGTATCCAGGGGGCCACGTTTTATTCCTACACCGGTCTGACGGTGTTTGGGGTGGACCAGCCCGGGCTGGTGACGGTGGACGGTAAGGATTGCTCAGTGATGGAGGCCTTGGAGCGGGGACCCCAGTTCCGTAAGATCTACATATCCTTTGGGATGAACGAGCTGGGCTATTACAATGAGGACAACTATCTGACCGCCTTTCGGAGCTTCCTGGACCGGGTGAAGGCGCTCCAGCCTAACGCGGTGATCTATTTGCAGACCCTGGCTCCGGTGAACGAGGAGAAGTGCCTCCAGGGGGGCCAGGCTAGCTGGGTGACCAACAGCCGGGTGACCTACTTCAACGGTCTCTTTACCCGGCTGGCCGGGGAGTGCCGGGTGGCCCTGGTGGATGTGTACACGGCGCTGGCGGGAGCGGACGGTGGGGTGCCCCCGGAGGCTACCGCCGACGGCGTCCATTTTACCAAGCCCTGGTACCAACGCTGGCTGAATTATTTGATGGAGCATACCGTGGCCCCTGAGGCCTACCGGTCGGCTCAGATTTGAAAGGAGATCCTGTTATCATGAAAAAGCTGTTTGCCCGTCTGCTGCCCGGCGTGGTGGCCCTCTGCCTGATGCTCACCGCCTGCGGCGGGGGCGGCTCTTCTGACAAGAGCTATGATCCCAAGACCACTGCCCAGGCTCTGCTGGACTCCGGCGCCTTCTCTGACGCCCTGGATACTCTGGACGCCGATGTGGCCGCCAATATGTACGGCATTGAGGCGGATACCATTACCGACTGCGTGGTGTATGCCTCTCTGTCCATGGGCGCGGAGGAGATCGCCGTGCTCACCCTTACCGATGAAGCTGCCGCCCAGGCAGCAAAGACTGCCCTGGAGAAGCGGGTGGACGACCAGATCACCGCTTTGAAGAGCTACATGCCTGATGAAGTCAGCAAGCTGGAGCACGCCATTGTGGAGCAGTCCGGCAACACCGCTCTGCTGGTGGTGGCCGCTGACGCGGACAAGGCCCAGAGCACCCTGAACAGCCTGAACTGAACCCCGAAGGGCCTGTTGCTTATGCGGCAGGCCCTTTTTTATTACCGGCGCGGAGCAGAAAAAAGTTCTGCCGGCCATCAACTTTTTCCCCGGCCCCGCCGTCTAACAGATACAACCCGCCGGGAAACCTGCCGGACGGGAGAAGATAGATAGATCGAGGTGTGTCCAAGTGTCTACATCCAAGTATCCCAAGCGTTTCAAACGGTCCTCCCAAGGTCCTGGCCTTACTCTGGGACTGCTGGTGGCGGCGGCGGTGGTTTGCCTCTGCCTGTTGCTGATCCCCTCTCTTGGCAAGGGCAGCGCCCCTGCCGCCGCAGATACCCCTTCCCAGGCCTCCCGGGCCTCTTCCACTCCGCAGGCCACAGAGGAGGTCACCCCTGAGGCCACCCCCTCGGCCGCTCAGCCCACCCCTGAGGCGACTCCGTCC
>NZ_JACJLC010000178.1 GCF_016901955.1 Pseudoflavonifractor phocaeensis | reverse complement strand
CGATACAGACGTCTGCTTGTCCGATATGAACGCAGGGCTGATATTCATTTGGCCTTTCTTACTCTGGCTGCCGCTTTGGTTGCTTTTCGGTTTTGTTAGGCACTCTTAGATGATTAAAATATTCAAAATAATGGGCGGAAAAGACTGGGAGAACGAAAAATTCATCGCTGGTTGTGTGATCTTAGGTGTAGCCGCCGTAACAGGAGTAGTCGTAATTTTAGGTTCAGCTAGGTTTTGCTCGCATCGCAAATTGCTTTTAAAATACAAAAAGAGAGCTAACTGACTAATCAGAATCAGTTAGCCCTCTTTTTATAAATAATGAAAAAATGTTGCAAAATCGTTGCAACGGAGGACCTTAACCTTTCAAACCCCCAGTAAATCGGCTTTTTCAGGCCTCTGAAATCATTCCCACTTGTCTCACAGAAAAATATTCCACGTAAAATGAGTTGATACCTAGGCTTCAAACTCAACTTCTGCTGCACTTAGCTTGACAATTCACGTTATAGCAAACAGGTTCTTGTAAGATATATACTAGGCTTTTACATCAGCTTCCGATATAGTTCTTTCACCTGTTCGGGTGTGACGCTTCTACAGTTGCCAGCAGTGCAGCGATCCTCCAGCGCCAGTTTGGCTACCCCGTCCATCTTCTCGCTCTGCCGGGCACGCTCTTCTTCCCGGGTAAGCCGCTGAACAATCCCCACTTCGGTCATCAGCCCGGTAATACGTCGGATGAGTCCCTGCACCGCCACCTGCTCGATATGGCAGCAGCAGCGCATTGCTCCGGCCGTGGGGCAGGTGGAGCAGCTCTCCCATGGCGTGGGCTATTCCGTGACACAGTCCTAGGGTAGCATTGTTGAACGCCATACCAGCCATGCAGGAGGCGCTATGCAGCTTCTCCCGGGCCTCGCAGTCCTGGCCATCCCGGAATGCCCGGGGCAGATACTCCAGCACCAGGGCAAAGGCCTTCTTCGCCAACGTGTCGGTAAAATCGCTGGCCGCCGGGGATGCATAGGCCTCTACAGCGTGGGTAAGCACATCCATGCCCGTGTCCGCTGTCACATGTGCCGGCACGGTAACCGTCAGCGCTGGGTCCAGCATGGCGATCTCCGGTAGCATGGTATCGTCCACCAGGGGATACTTGGCCCCCGCCTCCAGGTCGGACAGGCCCGAGAAGGAGGTCACCTCGCTTCCGGTACCCGAGGTAGTGGGGATGGCAATGCACCGGGGTTTGGCCGCTCCAGACGACTTGGTATAGATGAAGCTGATGGCCTTGCCGGTATCGATGGCGGAGCCACCGCCTAGGGCAATGACCGTATCCGGGCGGAACTCCAGAATATGAGCCAGTGTGACCTGTTTGCCAGGGACAAATTTCTGAATAATGCGCTGTTTTCCCTCCGCCACGCGGTCTCCCCCCTCAGTACAGATTCTGGAACAGCTCCAGATGGGGGCTGGGGATGACTACCTGGCCGACCAGTAGCCCGGTCTCCTCCGCGCCGACCGCATACAATGAACACATCCACCAGCGAAGCTGGTGGTTGTCACTATGCGGGCATAGCCCTTTGTTCCTCGCGGACGCGTACAACGCGTAATACGATCTGCCAACTGCGTAAGGAC
>NZ_JACJLC010000177.1 GCF_016901955.1 Pseudoflavonifractor phocaeensis | reverse complement strand
GGTTCAAGGCGCGGCAGCCAGCCGCGTCTTTTTCCATCTCAAAGCCGAAGCTGTTAGAATGGGAGAGCAAATGGCCTGACATAGCTCACCTTGGGCCAACACGCCCGTAAATGAGTCCGTCAGCCGCCTCTCTCATTCGCAGCATTCGATTTGCGCAGGTTGTACCACCGATTTTCGGTGCGTTCGCGTCACCCAGGAGATTGAACAGGCAATGAGGAAACGGCGGAAAGCCATATCCAATCAGAAGGAGGAGCAAAATGAACGCAGTAGGGATCGATATTTCCAAAGGAAAAAGCATGGTGGCTGCCCTGCGGCCAATGGGTGAAGTGGCATTTCTGCCACGGGAATTTCTCCATACCGGAGTTGGGCTGGAGCAGATGGCTTACGCCATCATCGCATTAGGTGAAGATACCCGCGTCATCATGGAATCTACAGGCCGTTACCACGAACCGGTAGCGGCAGCACTGCATGAGTACGGGATCTACGTCTGCGTCCTGAATCCGCTGCTCATCAAGCAGAGCGGCGGCGGTTCCATCCGCAAGGTCAAGACCGATAAGGCTGACGCCATGAAGATTGCCAAGTATGGCCTTGACAACTGGGCGGATCTGCGGGAATATACTCCCATGGACACTGTGAGACAACAACTGAAGCTGTGCAGCCGTCAGTACGACCTCTACATGAAAACGGTGGTGTCGCTGCAAAACAACCTCATTTCCCTGACCGACAAGACATTTCCCGGCGTGAACGAGCTGTTCTCCAGTCCGGAGCGTGCCGACGGCCACCAGAAATGGGTGGACTTTGCCATGACCTTCTGGCACTGTGACTGCATCTGCCGTGTCAGCGAAAAGGCATTTACCGAGCGTTACCGGAAGTGGTGCAAACGCAAAGGCTACCATTTCAGCGCAGAGAAAGCATCAGACCTCTACGCCAGCAGCTGTGGTCATTTCACTACGCTGCCGAAAAACGAGAACACAAAGCTACTCATCGTCACGGCCGCGCAACAGCTGCTTGCAGGCAAGGCCACGCTGGCTGCTTTGCGGGCGGAGATGACGCGGCTGGCATCCCAACTTCCGGAATACGAAACCGTGCGCGCCATGTACGGCGTTGGGGAAATAACTGCCGCGCAGCTTATGGCCGAAATCGGAGATGTGCGCCGTTTCCCGCGCCGCAGTTCCATCGTAGGCTTTGCGGGCGTTGATCCCGGTGTGGACGAATCCGGCAAACACAGCGCCAAGAGCGTTCCCACCACAAAGCGGGGCTCACCACATCTGCGCAAAACACTCTACCAAATCGTCTGCACATACCTGAAAAAGTCTCCGGCGGATGAGCCGGTGTACCAGTTCCTCGATAAGAAACGCGCGGAGGGCAAGCCCTACTTTGTCTACATGACCGCCGCTCAGAACAAGTTCCTGCGCATCTACTACGCCCGCGTGAAGGAATGTTTGGAGGCTTTTGACGCACAGCAGGACATCTCGCAAGGATAAATCAGATCGTCACTTCATTCCGGCTGGCGAATCTTTTTCTCCAGTCTGTTTTGTTATGCTCTTTTTCAGTCACACAAATTTTGCGGGACTTTTTTCATTTCAACTATTGACTTTTATTGCAGGACTCATTT
>NZ_JACJLC010000176.1 GCF_016901955.1 Pseudoflavonifractor phocaeensis | reverse complement strand
AAGGTTGAAACATTGTAATTTAGGCACCATTCCGAAAAAAGGCGCACAAAACCCAGCCCCCTAAAAGCGGGCAAAATTGAAGTCATGCTTAAAGTCTACGCAGTAGGAGGAGCAGTCACCAGATAACCTTGCCGTTGTAGGATAAAGACAGCTTCTTCCACAGAAACCTCGCGGTGTGCAGGTGGCCGGTCTGCGCTGCGGTATAGCTCAGGATTATACGGCTCATTTTTCTTTAGCATGTTGTAGATGGCTGTCAGTAGCATTCTGGCAATGGCAATGATTGCTTTTTTGTGTCCCCGGCGTTTTTTGAGAGCAAGGTAGCGGTTACGGACTTCAGGGAAACGCTTTGCCCGAATAGCACAGAGGGCACACTGCACCAGCAAGGGCTTGATGTAGGCTCCAGCCCGGCTGATTCTGGTGGTTTTCTTCTTCCCGGCACTCTCGTTGTTCTGCGGCGTAAGCCCAGCCCAGGAGCAAAGATGCTTCGAGGTGGGGAACACGGACATATCCACTCCAATCTCAGAAATGATACCAATCGCGGCAAAGGATTGGATACCCGGCACCGTCATAACAAGATTGAGTTGAGGAAGATACTTCTCAGCAGTAGACAGAATCAGCGATTCCAGATTGAGTTTGCACAGTTCAAGGCTATCTATGTGGGAACGGATGATGCGGAGCTTTTCAGCCTGTTCTTCACACATCTCTCCGTCCACAGCGGCAAGCACCTGTTCATTGGTCGCTTTCATGCCCTTGGTTCGGAAACCAGAAATATCCGTGATTTTTTCAGTTGGATTTTCCAGAATTCGAGCAGTAATTGCAGAAGCTGCCTTGCCAAACACGTCTGAGAACACATCATCCAGCTTGAAGTTGGAAACAGTCAGGCAGTTCTGGGCTCGGTTTTTCTCGCCAGTTGTGAAGCTGGTGAGTTTCCAGCGGTAACGAACTAAGTCCCGGAGCTGGCGAATGTCTGCCGGAGGGATAAAACTCCCGGCGACAAGGTCGTGCTTAAAGATGTCGGCAATCCACCTGGCATCTCGCTTATCGGTTTTCTTTCCCCGAATAGACTTCACGTATTTGGGGTGCGCAAGGACAATGTTACAGGTGGGTTCCAGGATGTTATAGATGGGAATCCAATACTTCCCGGTGGATTCCATACACACATCTTTGCAGTTGTTTTCTGCCAACCATGTGGCACACCGGCGTAAATCTCCGGTGAAGGTGGAAAACCGCTTGATTTTGTAGGTGGTTACTCCCTGCTCATTGGTAGAAGCAATACTGGCAACAACAAAGGACTTGTGGACATCCATCCCACAGCAGATGGGGTAAACGATTTTGAGCATAACGCATCCCCTCGAAACAGCATTTGAGGGAACAGGCAGGGACTGGACACTCACTGAAAGATTGAAGTAGTCTGTCTCTCCAAAGATAAGGTTACAGGGTGCAAAGCCCTACTCATTGGTGCTTGAAAGAGTGTCCGGCACACATAAAAATTCAGTCCAGCGCAAGGCTGAGCCTGCTCACCTTCACGTGCTCTGTAGTGTGCCTGCTTCCTCAAGCATATTCTAACAAATTACGACTTGCTGCGTTAGAGGCTCCTGTGTTTCATACCCTTTGGTGCCTTGCAGCGCAGCGGAAAGGAATGGTCATAAAAATG
>NZ_JACJLC010000175.1 GCF_016901955.1 Pseudoflavonifractor phocaeensis | reverse complement strand
TCTCCTGCGACAGCGCCCACGACGCCTTTTACATCCTCACCCCCCACATGATGGAGCACATTTTGACGATGGATCAACGGGCGGGAGGCGACATCTACCTCCGCTTCCTCAAGGAGGGCAAGGTCCATGTGGCGGTAAACTCCGGCCGGGACCACTTTGAGGCGGGCAGCCTGGAATATGTCAAAGTCAGCGAGCTGCTGCAGCGTTTCCGGGACGAGACGCGGTACATCACCGAACTGATTGACGCCCTGCTGACGGTGGACACGCTATACAAACAACAGGAGGTGCAGAGTTGAGATGTGGATGATCGGGATTGCTCTTGGCATCATTTTGCTGGTGTCCAGCTTTTTGGTGAAGGAGCGGCGTCCCCGCAGGGTTTTGCTGGTTCTTGGCGCGGTTGTGTTGGCGGCTGGGCTGATCTACGGCGGCCTGGTGGGACTCCTGCTGGGCGGCATTGAATGACCTGCCCCTCCGGGGGAAGGCGGATACGCACCGGAGAACGAAAACAGGAAAAGGAGGAGGATCTTTCCTGAGAAACATGAGAAAGTGGATGACCGGCCTGCTGGCGGCTGCCATGCTCCTGTCCCTGGTTGCCTGCAGCGGCGGAGAGCAGGCCCCGCCCGAGACAGAGAGCAGCGGACAGGAAATCACCCTTGTCGCCGACTTTTCCAACGGGAGCGAACTGGCCGAGGAGTTCGACCTGATTCAGACAGAAACCGGAATCGCAGAGGAGGCGACGCCGGGGGCTATGGCCCAGGCCCTGTCGGAGTGGAGCGGGCTGGACTTTACCCTGAACAGCGCCGCCGTGGAGGAAGGTGCCGTCACCGTGGACTGGGCGGCAGACTCCACCCTGGTTGCCGGCCTGGATGACCGGGAGCAGAAGGAGGAGTTTTCCTTCCATGACATCGACTCCCTGCGCTGGTTTATGATGGACAGCCTCTACAGCACCCTGACGGCCAACCTGGGGGAGGTAGAGGTCTATTACACCATGGATGGCGGACAGGATCTGTCCTTTGACGAACTATACCCGGTGAACCTGTTCCCAGCCGATACGCCCTACCTGGGCAGCCCCTTCTACTTCGCCCATGCCGGCGGGCAGGGGGAGACGGACGGGGCGGACTTCTCCCGCACCGAGGGCGTCTGGCGGCTGGACGGCGAGGAGGACACCGCCAGCATCTACATGGACGGCGAGGGAGGCTTCATCGCCTACTACGCCAGCGGCTCTGTGGAGGCTGCGGGCTATCTGGAATATGTGGACGAGTACGGGGACGGGAACGGCCGGTACGACATGTATGACGGGGAACTGGGCTGGATCAACGGTTTCTATTTCGACTCGGACACCCAGATCCACATGGGAAATGGCGACGGCCCGGTGTATATCCGGATGGATGGTGAACCCGCGGACAACCCCGTCCCCGGCGCACTGATGTACTCCCCCGGCTTTACCGGCCTGACGCCGGCGGATGTCAACAACGATTTCCACGGCGGCTACTTTTATGAGGATCTGCTGGATGGCAGCCTGGCGATCATCGTCACCGCCGCCGTTGCCAACGACTTCATGTCCGCAGGGGAGGAGACCATGGAGGAATACATCGCCCGGTGGGCCGAGGTCATCTGCGGGTGGGAGATCCGTGACCTTGCCGTCCAGGACGGCGGCACGAT
>NZ_JACJLC010000174.1 GCF_016901955.1 Pseudoflavonifractor phocaeensis | reverse complement strand
TAGTGTGAAAGCAGGTAACGGTTCAGGACAGATGAAAAAGGGTGCACGAAACCGGCCCTGCCAACATCGAAGTTTTCAGGGCAAAAGGCAAAAGAGAAGAAGCTGTCAGGCAGAATGAAACACGGTCAGGCCTTGGGTTTCAAGAAAGCGAATAGCCTGCTTCACAGCCTTGGCAAGCTGCTTTTCCTTCAGATGCTCAGGCATATCGACCCTATAAAGATCAACGGGATTCCATTCTTCCAGATTAGAGAGCATGACGAAAACAGCGGTCAAAATCATTCTGGCAATGGCGATAATGGCCCGTTTCTTGCCCCGGCGTTTGGCAATACGCTCATATTTGAGAGCGTAGTAAGGAGAATGCTTGTCCTTCACGGCTGCGTGAGCAACTTGCACCAGCGCAGGTTTGAGGTAGACTCCCGCACGTGAAATACGGACAGACTTCTTCTTCCCGGCGGATTCGTTGTTGCCTGGGGTAAGACCGGCCCAACAGCACAGGCGCTTGGAAGAGCCGAACTGCGCCATATCAACGCCAATTTCAGACAGGATGGTAATTGCGCTGTTACGGTCAACGCCAGGTATCGTACAAAGAAGCACAATATAGCCTTCGTATTGATCGACCATCGTATTGATACAGGCATCTACCCGGTCAATCAAGGTGTCGATGTAGTGAAGGTGATCCCGGACGATTCCAATGCGGGTTTTCTGTTCGGCTGTCATTTCATACCCCTCGATCGATTTCAGAACATCGTCCGCCTTTTTCTTGAGGGAACGCTGTAACAGGGAAAGGCAATGCCCGGCATCAAAATCCTCGTCGGATGTGAGGTAGTCCGTAATCGCGGTTGCGGACTTGCCAAACATATCGGACACGACGGAATCAAGCGCCACATTGCAGACGGTAAAAGCGTTCTGAAAGCGGTTTTTCTCACTGCTTTTCATAGATGTGAGTTTATAGCGATAGCGAGTCAGCTCGCGGAGGACACGGATTTCCTTGTCCGGAATAAAGCTGCTTTTCACCAGACCGATACGGAACAAATCCCCGATCCACTTGGAATCCTTCGTATCATCCTTGTTCCCTTTTACAGCCTTGACCCATTTAGGGTTGGCGATGACGACACGGATATCCCGTTTCTCCAGAATGTTGAAGACAGGGACCCAGTACTTTCCGGTGGATTCCATGCAGACGTCCAGACAATCATTCTCATGGAGCCAGTCTGCGAAGCGGTTCAGGTCGGAGTTGAATGTAGAAAAGCGTTTCTTCTGATAACTGGGCTGCAAACTGTTTTCCAGGGTTTTAATGATGGTAGCCACCAGAAAAGATTTGTGAACGTCAACTCCACAGCAGGTTGGAAATACAACTTTCAAACTACACCCTCCTCATAACAAAGTGGCGAGGAGGAAACAGTGACTGAACCACCAAGCAATTAACAGGTGTTAATACAATCCTTAGTGTGCGGGCTCATAGCGCCACTTATTTGTGCTTGACCAGATGGTTCCAACACTGATTATGATACTGTTTTAAGCTCTGGAAGCAGTCTGCGACTCCTCCTGCCGTGCGTTGTAGTGTGCTTCCTCCCCAATCTAATTTTATAAGAAAGGCGACCGTTTGTCTGCTCTCTTTCATCCCTATTTGTGCCGAGAGCGAAGCGGTCGGCATGGTGATTAT
>NZ_JACJLC010000173.1 GCF_016901955.1 Pseudoflavonifractor phocaeensis | reverse complement strand
GTAAAACGCCGTAAATATTTGGAGACCTCTGATTGCAAATAAACGAACCCGGTAGGATTGCAAGTCCTACCGGGTTTTGACTGTATACGGGTGGTTATTGAGCGCTTACAGTCGGCCAGTCCCTTATTCTTTGTTTAGGCGATGTAGATTTTGTGCCGTTTATCTTACGTTTCCGTCTCATAGGGCCAGGTGTTGATACCGCCGAATTCGTAGATGTTGGTGTAGCCCAGTTCGGCCAGTGTAGAGGATGCGGTTTTGCTGCGGTTCCCGCTGCGGCAGTAGACCAGCACTGTGGAGTCCTTCTCGGGGATCACCTCGGCGGCAGCCGTTTCATCAATGCTGCCTACCGGCAGCAGCACAGCGCCAGGAATGTGGCCGCTGTCGTACTCGTCCTGCTCCCGCACATCCAGGATGATGACCTCCTGGGTATCCATCATCTCCTTGGCCTCTTCCTGGGTGATCTGCTGGTAGGAGCCGCCGGCGGAATTCCCGCCGCAGCCTGCCAGCAGCAGAAGAGACAGAAGCAGGGGCATCATTCGTTTCATCTGAGTTCCTCCAGAAGTCCGGCGGCAAAGGCCCTGTGGCCCTGCTCCGTGAAGTGTACGCCGTCGTAGGTCAGGGAGATGTCCCATTTTCCGGCATCGGCAAAGCGGATACCCAGCTGTTCCGCCAGGGCTTGGCAGAGCTGGGCAAATGCGTGGGAGTCCGCAATGAGCTGCGGGCTGGGCACCCACTGTCCCAGGGCCACCGGCGGCGGCGCGATCAGCAGGATCCTGCCTCGGTCCAGGGTGATGCCGGCGAGGAACCGCTCCAGCCGCTCAGCGGCCTGCTCCGGGCTTCGGCCCTGGAGCAGATCGTTGGTTCCCAACATGACGATCAGCAGATCCGTGCCGGCAGGAATGGCGGGAGCGGCAGAGGGGATCTCCCGGCCGTTCTGCCCCATGTTGCGGACCTCCCAGCCGGTTTTCGCGGCCAGAATATCCACCCACCGGCTGTCCGCGTCATAGCGCCCCCCGAAATAACTCCGGGGATCATAGCCGTAGGTGTTGGAGTCACCGAAGCAGATGACCTTCATCATTTACATCACTTATTTCCTTTCTCTGCACTACTTGAAGCGCCGATAATAGTCTTCTAATTTTTCATCGCAAATCCGCTCAATTTCCTGCTTCTCCTCCCGGGTCAGCTTCTTCCAGACGGACTCGTCCACCTGGATTACGCCCAGGGTCTTGGTATGGTGGAGCATCTGCATGTCCTCAAAACGCTTGAAGGGGTTGGACAGGATATTTCGCTGGGCCTGAGCGTCGGTATAGCCGCCCTTGGCGTAGATGCTGTTGGCCTTTTCCACCACCAGCCCAGCCGCCCGGCGAGCCTCGTAGAACTCCCGGAAGTAGGTGACGATGTCACTGAGCTTCACCCGGCCCCTGTCGTCGGCGAACAGCAGCACCGCCTTGAGCAGCACCGGCTTGTAGGAGTAGCTCATGTCCATCTGCCGCACCATGTCCAGAAACAGGTCCTTGCGGTTGGAGTCGTCAATCAGCGTCCAGCCGTACTGTTCTGCGTACTTCTGGAGGGTCTCTTCCTTGAAATACTTAATGTCTACTGAACAACCGCCAATTTTTTCTGGGGCCAGAAAATGACGAGCAAACCTGCAAGCAGGCACAAAAGGGCGCACTGAATCCTGCGGAGATTCAGCACCAG
>NZ_JACJLC010000172.1 GCF_016901955.1 Pseudoflavonifractor phocaeensis | reverse complement strand
CCACGCCCGCGGCCGCCATGCACCATTTCCGCGGAAGCAGTGCACCATTCCAGCGGTGGTGATGCACCATCATCTGCGGTCAAGCTGCACTTTTGGAGCGGCGTATGCACAAAATGGCTCCCCATATTCCTGTGTATCTAAGAGATAACAGTTGGGGCAATACTTGAGCCCTTCTGTGCCATCTGGCATCTGCGTCCGCACGCTGGTGATCCCTGAGCCACGGCCTGCCTGTAATGCCTCCCATACCTGACGTTTTTTGTCCGTTGGAAAAACCTGGTATAGTATGGCAGCAGAGTATGATTGGCCAATACATCATCGATCGACAACACCCCTGGCGGTAAGTTGGACAAGATGGCAGCGCAGTCGCCTCCGGGGATAAGCCTGCCATGCACCATAGGCCGGCCACCGTATAGTTCGTTGATGGTGGTTGCGTGCTTGGGATTTCCAGATCTCACATGGTAACGGCAGAGGACAGAGTACCACCACTCCCCGGGGTAGGGCGTGGGAAAATAGGTCAGCATTGGAACAAGACTATCAGATGTGCAAGCGCAACAGCACCCCAGTGCGTCTCTTGGCTACCCATGATAATCCGCCTCCAGATATCCGTTCTCCTTTATGTGCGTCTCAATGTCTACTCCATTGTTGTACGCAACGAGCAAGTCACCATCATCCCGCTGTGCTGCTTTACGGCCTCTTTTGACTGCATATTGCCTTGGCACTTCTTCCGTCTCTGGCGGCGGCTCTGGTGCACTCATTCCAATCTCAAAATCTGAAATGTAAGTGCCGGCCGCATAAGTCCTGGGTACCTTGATAGCCATCAGTTCGACCGCCCGCTGGATCACTTTTTCATCGATACAGCTGTGCGCCTGAAGCAGGGCTTGGGCCTGTGACTCTGCAAAAATCTTGATGACATAGGCCGGGATGCCGCCGCTGCAATCGTATAGCTTATTGGTAAGCGAGGTAGTCAGCTCTGCCAACTGCCATGTGTATTGGTATGGCCAGATTCTTTTGACAAACTCCAAATACGCACCATCTGGCCGAAACGGTGCCAGTCGGATGCCTCTGGTGCGCCGTTTGAGATGTTCCTGGGATACAAAGAGTTCTTCTGCCACTGGGGTACCCACAAAATAGATGGAGGTCATCGTCTCGTTTGTGAGCTCGACCAAAAACCTGAGCAGCGGCTTCTCTTGACGGTTTTTTCGGGCGGTCAGTACTGCGTTCTGAATTTCGTCGACTACCAGCAGCCCCACATGATGGTTGGTAAGCAGGATTTTTGTCTGCACTGCGATGGCAGATGCTGAGGCCGACCGCAGACCCTGCGTTGATTGCAGGTACTTCGACCCAATTGCCAGGTCAAGTGCGGCCATGATCCCAAAGCCAAGAGTCTTGACCGAGCAATCGCTTGGGCACTCCACATGCAGCCACAGCACTTGTTTGCAGTAACAGGGCTTCCCTTGGTACTCCATGTGCTCAATCACCTGCGGCATCGTGGACAGGCACCGGCGCACAGTGGCCGTCTTGCCACACCCCGGGACCCCCAAGATAGACCCGCTGTCTGCCTGCGTGGCATAGTTGGTGGCTCGGCCACAGTAGTAGGCGTTGATTGCCCTGGTCGACTCCAGCACATCGGCCGTTCGGTACGTCGTAGAGATCGCCCGGTATAGCGTGTCATAGATGGCGTACTGATACGGCATTGGCACATATATCGAGGCGAGCGATGGCAGCAGTTCCCGTCGTTCCTCGGGTGACATCTGAGCCAGATCATAGGGGATAGGTGGGTAGCTTGCGACGGATT
>NZ_JACJLC010000171.1 GCF_016901955.1 Pseudoflavonifractor phocaeensis | reverse complement strand
CCCCCGCCCCCACGCCGGATCGGGATGACGAGGACGAGGACCGGGAGGAGCTGATCGTCTACCTGTCCTTCCTGTGTACCGGCGGCGGAGATCTGGACGGTATCCTGGAGCAGCTGTCCATCTCCGATGTGGGGGCTTTGTTCCTGTTCCGGCCCTCGGAGCTGGAGGACTACGGAGAGCAGCTGCGGCAGATCTCCGGCAGCGGTCATCAGATCGGATTCATATTGGCTTCCGATACTCTGGGGGAGGCCCGGAAGGAGCTGAAGCTGGGCGGGACCCTGCTGGCCCGGCTGGCCCACACCACCAGCCATACCGTTTACCTGGAAAACGGCGGCAGCGAGCTTGCCGCCGGGTTGACGGAGGAGGGCTGGGCCTGGTGGACCGGCCAGGCACGTCAGCTGGAGGACACGCGCAGCGCCTACAACCGGTGCAATGCCCTGCTGGCCTCTCTGGAGGGCTTCCACGGCACTGTCCGGGTGCTGCTGGACGACGGAGCGGGTACGGCGGATACCCTGGCCCGGCTGCTGCCCCGGCTGCCCGGGGAGAACTGCCAGGTCCGTCTGCCGGTTGAGACCCTGTTTTGAGGAGGGCGGGCCTTTGCCCGCCCTTTTCCATATTATAATAAGGTATAGGAGGCGTCCGCCATGCGGAGCGTATATCTGGACAATGGGGCCACGTCCTACCCCAAGGCCCCCGGAGTAGGGGAAGCCATGGCCCGATTCATCACCGAGGTGGGCTGCAACATCGGCCGTGGGGGCTACCAGCGGGCCTACGACGCGGCGGGCCGGGTGCTGGAGGTGCGGGAAGCCCTCAATACCCTGGTCCACGGGCCAAATCCCCGCAACGTGGTGCTTACCGCCGGGGCAACCGCCGGCCTGAACCTGCTTTTGAAAGGTCTGCTGCGGCCGGGGGACCGGGTGCTCACCTCACCCATGGAGCACAACGCGGTTCTTCGTCCCCTGGAGCAGCTGAAGCGGCAGGGCGTTGTGGTGGACTATCTCCCCTGCACCGACCGGGGGGAGCTGGTGCTGGAGGGCCTGGCGGAAAAGATCACCCCAGATCTCCGGGCGGTGGTCCTCTGCCACGGCTCCAATCTCTCCGGCACCCTCTTTCCCATTGAAAAGGTGGGGGCCATCTGCCGGGAGAAGGGGGTCTTTTTCCTGGTGGACGCCGCTCAGACCCTGGGGGTGTTCCCGGTGGACATGGCGGCCATGGGCATCGACGGCCTGGCCTTCCCCGGCCACAAGGGCCTGCTGGGCCCCCAGGGCATCGGCGGCCTGGTGGTCACCGACGCCCTGGCGGCGGAGCTGGAGCCCCTGCTGGCCGGCGGCACCGGCAGCATGTCCGAATCCCTGGACATGCCCCCCTACCTCCCCGACCGGCTGGAGGCGGGCACCCTCAACCTGCCCGGCGTGTTCGGCCTGGGGGCCGCCCTGGACTACCTGGCGGAGCAAGGGGAGGCCCTGCGGGCCCGGGAGCACAGGCTGGCCGGCCACCTGTGGGCCCGGCTCATGGAGCTGGAGGAGTGCGGCATCCGGGTGCTGGGTACTTTAGACCCGGCCAACCGCACCGGGGTGGTGTCCATCGACTGCGCAAAAATGGACAACGCCCAGCTTGCCTTCCTGCTGGAGCAGGACTACGGCGTCCAGACCCGCTGCGGCCTCCACTGCGCCCCCATGGCCCACAGGACCCTGGGTACCTTCCCCCAGGGGGCCGTCCGCTTCTCGGTAGGCCCCTTCAATACCTTTGAGGAGCTCGACTACGTCCAGGACGCCGTTTGGAAGCTCCTGACCGACGCCCAATAAAAAGCCTTCCCCCTCCCGCCC
>NZ_JACJLC010000018.1 GCF_016901955.1 Pseudoflavonifractor phocaeensis | reverse complement strand
CGCCCCCCCTCATCCGGCCCTCCGGGCCACCTTCCCCCGGGGGAAGGCTTGAACGGGCGGCCACAGGCCGTCCCTACAATATCTCCTATCTTCACTCTCCACTCTCCGAAAAAAGCTCCCGGCCTGGCGCAAGCGCCAGGCCGGGAGCTTTTTTCGGTCACCGCTCTTCTCTGAAGTAGGCCAGCCCCAAAGAGTTGGGGGCTGCTTGTTTCCCCACGGGACTGGTCCCGTGGGGGCCCCGTATTTCCATTTGCGGCCGGGGGAAGTGAATCCCCCCGGCCTGCGCGCAAAAGCGCGTCCCGCCTGCGGCGGGTCCCGGATCAGCAGCCCCTTTTTCCAAAGAGGGCTTCCCCTTTTCTTACCTTTCTTCCCTGAAATAGGCCAGCCCCAAAGAGTTGGGGGGCTGCTTATCCTTGCTGTTGCGCAGGGAGGTAAAGATGAGCACGATAACGGTGACCACGTAGGGCAAAATCTTGTACAGCTCGTCGGGAATGAAGCCCAAATGGAGCCGCTGGTAGAGGATCATCAGGGCTCCAAAGAGAATGGAGCCCCAGACGGCGTTAAGGGGCCGCCACAGGCAGAAGATGACCAGGGCCACGGCCAGCCAGCCCTCGCCGGAGAGGGCCTCGTGGTTCCACACACAGCTGGCGATGGTCATGATATACACCATGCCGCCGATGGCGGAGATGCCGCCCCCCAGCACGGTGGCCAGGTATTTATACCGGGTCACGTTGATACCGGCGGCGTCGGCGGTGGCGGGGGATTCGCCCACCGCCCGGAGGGACAGCCCCGCCCGGGTGCGTTTGAGGAAGAGGTGCATTCCCACCGCCAGGATCACGCCCAGGTAGAGGAACACACTGTGGCCGAAGAGCAGGGGCCCCACCACCGGCAGCTGCTGAAGGGCCGCCGGGAAGGGGGAGTTGAGGAACACTGCCTTGAGGGCGTTGCTGACGGCCACATAGCCCCCGGAGGTCACCCGCATATACTCGCCGATGAACTGGCCTCCGCCGGTGCCGAAGATGGCCAGGGCAAGACCGGTGACGTTCTGGTTGGCCCGGAGGGTAATGGTGAGGAAGGCGTAGATGAGGGCTCCGATGGCGCCGCCCAGGAAGGCAAAGAAGAGAGCCAGGAAAACGGCCAGCACCCCGATGGTGCCGCCGGCGGCCTCATAGTAGAAGGCGGCTCCCAGGCCCATGGCCCCACCCATGAACATCATGCCCTCCACGCCCAGGTTCAGGTTGCCCGCCTTTTCCGACAGGATCTCGCCCAGGGTACCATAGAGCAGAGGCACGCCGTTGAGCACGGCGGCCATGATGAGCAGCAGCACGGCATTTTGATTGATACTCATTGCTTGGCCACCTCCTTATGGCCGCCCCGGAGGATCAGCCGGTAGTTGATGAAGAACTCACACCCCAGCATACAGAACAAGAAGATGCCGGTGATGATATCCGAGATGGAGGCGGGCACCTCCAGCCGGGTCTGCAACGTGTCGGCTCCCTTTTCCAGGACGCCCAGCAGCATAGAGATGGCGATCATGGCAAAGGGATTGAGCTGGGCCAGCCAGGCCACGGTAATGGCGGTAAAGCCCACCCCGGCGGCCACTCCGGAATGAAGGGTGTTGTCCGCGCCGGAGGCCACGATGAAGCCCACCAGGCCCGCCATGG
The DNA here is from genome assembly GCF_016901955.1 of Pseudoflavonifractor phocaeensis. Taxonomy (GTDB): domain Bacteria; phylum Bacillota; class Clostridia; order Oscillospirales; family Oscillospiraceae; genus Flavonifractor; species Flavonifractor phocaeensis_A. Next base: position 47,712 of record NZ_JACJLC010000018.1, on the reverse strand, counting down.
CCCCGGACAGGAACATGGTGCGCATGATGATCCTGCCCACGTTCATGCCGGCGTACCGGGCGGTGTTCTCGCTCTCGCCGATGACGGCGATCTCATAGCCCTGCTTGGTGTACTTCATATAGATGAACATAGCCACCGTCATGATGAGGACGATGATCCAGCCGCAGTGGACCCCCAGCACCTTGGGCAGCACGGCGGCGGAGTCGAACTGGGGGATGATCTGGGAACCGGGCCGGCCCTCCCAGGGGCCGCCCTGGAGCCATTTCACCACGCCGATCATGATATAGTTCATCATCAGGGTAAACAGGGTCTCGTTGGTGCCCCACTTGGCCTTGAAGAAGGCGGGCACCAGGCCCCACAGGCCGCCGCAGATGGCGCCGGCCAGAGCCATGACCACCAGCAGGGCGGGGCCGGGCAGCTTATCCGCCCAGAACAGGGCGAAGTAGCTGGCTCCCACAGCGCCGGCGGTGATCTGACCCTCGGCGCCGATGTTCCAGAACCGCATTTTGAAGCAGGGGGCAATGGCCAGGGCGGTGCCCAGCAGGGGGACGGCGATGCGCACCGTCTGCCGGATGGCGGTGGGCTTGCCCAGGGAGCCGCTGATCATGGTGCCGTAGGCCTCCACGGGGCTGTGGCCCATGAGCAGGAAGATCAGGGCGCTGATCAGAAAGGCCGCCACAAAGGAGGCCCCCCGAATGGCCCACACCTGGCCCCGGGGCATGGCGTCCCGCTTGGCCAGGCGGATCAGGGGACTGTGCTGTTCATGCATGGCGATCTCCCTCCTTTCCGCCGCCCACATGGGTCATGAGCAGGCCCACTTCCTCTTTGGTGGCGGTGGGGCCGTCCACCACGCCGGACACCTGGCCGCCGCACAGCACCAGGATGCGGTCGCACAGCTCCAGCAGCACGTCCAGATCCTCTCCCACCAGCAGCACCGCCACGCCCTTCATCTTCTGCTCGTTGAGCAGGCGGTAGATGGTGTAGGAGGAGTTGATGTCCAGGCCCCGGACAGGATAGGCGGTCATGAGCACCGTGGGGGTGGAGGCGATCTCCCGGCCCACCAGCACCTTCTGCACATTGCCGCCGGACAGCCGCCGCACCGGAGTGGACACCCCGGGGGTGACGATCTCCAGCTCCTCAATGAGCCGCTCGGCCAGGGCCTTGGGCGGCTTCCGATCCACAAAGGGACCGGGGTTGTCCTTGTAGGTCTTGAGCATCATGTTGTCCACCATGCCCATACCTCCCACCAGGCCCATGCCCAGCCGGTCCTCGGGGACGAAGGCCAGGGACACCCCCACCTTCCGGATCTGGCCGGGGGTCTTGCCCACCAGCTCTTCTCCCGCCTTATCCACCGGCACATGGTTGCCGGCGATGTCGCTGTTGGGATGGGGAGGATAGTAGAAGATGTGGCCGGACTGGGCCTTCTGCAGGCCGGCAATGGCCTCCAGCAGCTCCTTCTGGCCGGAGCCGGCGATGCCGGCGATGCCCAAAATCTCTCCGCCGAAGGCCTGGAAATTGATGTCCTTCAGCACCGGCAGGCCCTCGCCTCCCAGGCAGTTCAGGCCCTTTACCTCCAGCCGCAGGTCCTTGTACTTGGCCTGGGGACGGTCGATGTTCAGGGTGACGGCGTGGCCCACCATCATCTCGGTGAGGGCCTGGGGGTTGGTCTCGGCGGTGTTGACGGTGCCGATATACTTGCCCTTGCGGAGCACCGCCACCTTGTCGGAGATAGCCATGACCTCGTGGAGCTTGTGGGTGATGATGACGATGGCCTTGCCGTCGGCCTTCATGGCCCGGAGGATGTCAAAGAGCCGGTCGGTCTCCTGGGGGGTGAGGACGGCGGTGGGCTCGTCCAGGATGAGGATCTCCGCCCCCCGGTAGAGCACCTTCACGATCTCCACCGTCTGCTTTTCCGACACCGACATATCGTACACCTTTTTGTTGGGGTCGATGCCAAAGCCGTATTTGTCGCTGATGGTCTGGACCTGGGCGGCAATGGTCTTGCGGTCATGATCCTTGCCGCTGAGACCCAGGGCGATGTTTTCGGCGGCGGTGAACACCTCCACCAGCTTATAGTGCTGGTGGATCATTCCGATGCCGTGTCGGTAGGCGTCCTTGGGGGAGCGGATGGACACCGGCTGGCCCCCCACCAGGATCTCTCCCTCGTCGGGGAGGTAGATCCCGGAGAGCATGTTCATCAGGGTGGTCTTGCCGCTGCCGTTCTCCCCCAGCAGGGAGAGGATCTCTCCCCGGTTCAGGGCCAGATCGACGCCGTCGTTGGCCACCACCTTGCCAAACCGCTTGGTGATATGCTTCAATTCAATGGCATGGACAGTTTTTTCCAAGGCTGTCATCCTTCCTGTGATCTGTTCATGTGCTGCTGTGTGCTGTGGGCCGGGCGGTTGCCAATCGCCCCTGCAACTGATATGGCGCCCACCCCGTGGGGCCGGACACCGGCGGGCCCGGCGGCGACAGAACCACCATCGTAGGGGCGGCCCTTGTGGCCGCCCGGCCTTTCGAGGCAGGAGCCGGTACGACGGGCGACCACAAGGGTCGCCCCTACGGGCAAAACCATATCCGGGACGATGCCCGCCTTCCCATCATTTCCCGGGAAAAGGCAGAAAAGAGGGCTGCGGCGCAGCCCTCTTTTCCGGAGAGAACGGGATTAGCCGAACGCGGAGTTGAGCCACTCGATGCCGTCGATCTCCACGGTGAAGTAGGGGGCGGACTGGAAGTAGGACTCATGGAAGGCCCCGTCGAACACGGCCTCCTCAGAATCGGCCACGAAGTCGCCGTCGGTATCCAGGGCGAAGCAGGTGGTGAGCTCGGCGCCGTCCACGGTGAAGGTGGAGGTGTCGAACACCTGCAGCGCGCCGGAGCGGATCTGCTCCTCCACCTCGGCCAGCTTCTCGGCGGTGCCCTCGGCGGCGATGTCCTCGTTGAGCTCGGTCATGACCACAGCGCCCTCGTCCATGCCGTGGCACCAATCCTGGTCGAAGCTCTCGCCGTTGGCCACGGCCTCGATGGCGTACTCAAAGTACACGGACCAGTCGATGCGGGTGGAGATGAGGGAAGACTCGGGGGCCACGGAGATCATGTCGTTGTTGTAGCCGGTGTGGAACACGCCGGCGTTCTGGGCGGCGGTGGCGGGGGTGGTGTTGTCGGAGTGCTGGGAGATCATGATGCACCCGGCGTCACACAGGGCCTGGGCGGCGTTGCCCTCCTCGGTGGCGTCAGACCAGGAGCCCACGAACTGGACCTTCATGGTCACGCTGGGGCACACGCTCTTGGCGCCCAGGTAGTAGGCGGTAAAGCCGGAGATCACCTCGGCGAAGGAGTAGGCGCCCACGTAGCCGATGACGGCCTGCTCGGCGGTGATGTCGCCGTTGTCGATCATCTCCTGCATCTTCATGCCGGCAGCCACACCGGCCAGATAGCGGCCCTCGTAGATGTTGGCGAAGGCGTTGTGGGTGTTCTCCAGATCATCAGTCCAGCTGGCCTGGTTGGTGCAGGCGATGAACTCGATCTCGGGGTAGTCGGGGGCCACCTTCAGCATAAAGGGCTCAAAGCCGAAGGAGTTGTTGATGATGAGCTGGCAGCCCTCCTCGGCCAGCTCGATGTTGGCCTCCTCGCAGGAGGAGTCCTCGCCGATGTTCCACTTGACCTGCCAGTCAATGTTGATGCCCTTGGCGGCCAGCTTCTCGGTAACGGCTTCCTTGCCACGAATGAAGTTGTAGGTGTAGCCCTGGTCATTTTCGTCGCCGATGCAGATCAGGCCCACCTTTACGGTCTTGGTCTCGGTCTCGCTGCCGGCGGGGGTGGTTTCGCTACCGGCGGGAGTGGTCTCGCCACCGGCGGGGGTCTGGGTGGTGCCGCCACCACCGCCACAGGCGGCCAGGCTCAGCGCCATAGCGCCGGCCAGCAGCAGAGACAGCAGTTTTCTCTTCTTCATGATCGTTTCCTCCTTAATCATTTCTTTGCTTCCATATTTCCTTCAAAACAGCCCTCTTCCCTACGGGCTGGATTGAACAGACGAAATGGGGGCATGGTAAGGACGCGGACCATCCGCCCCTCTTCATCCCGACGGCCCGGCGGAACGGTCTCATCCCCCATACGGCGGGGCGTCCAGAGGCCGACCCCTACGGGTCATTTTCCACCCACGGCGGGCTCAGCAAAATTCCACGCCGTTCTCCACGCTCATGGACTTGATGCGGGCCAAAGATTCCACCCTGACCCCCATGCCGCGGATCATCTCGCCGCCGGGCTGGAAAGCCTTCTCTACGGCAATGCCGGCCCCCACCAGGGTGGCCCCGGCGTCCAGCACCAGCTTGATAAGACCCTGGAGGGCGGAGCCGTTGGCCAGGAAGTCGTCAATGATAAGCACCCGGTCCTCCGGCCGCAGGAACTCCTTTGCTACGATGATATCATACACTTTGCCGTGGGTAAAGGACTCTACCTTGGAGGTATACACGTCGCCGGCGATGTTTTTGGTCTTGTTCTTTTTGGCGAAAATCACCGGGCAATCAAAAAACTGCGCGGCCACACACGCGATCCCGATCCCCGATGCCTCGATGGTCAAAATCTTGGTAACCCCGCAGTCCTTGTATAAGCGCAAAAACTCCTTACCCATCTCCTGGAACAGGCTTACGTCCATTTGATGGTTGAGAAAGCTGTCTACCTTCAGCACGCCGCCCTCCCGGATCTTCCCGTCGGTACGGATGCGCTCTTCCAGCAATTTCATTGGCGCCGTCTCCCTTAACAGATTATTCATAATTATTCTAGCGAATTTTGCCATACTCTGCAACTGACCATATTTTATCAAAAAACCACTGACCCGTCATCACTTTTTATCAATTTTGTCTGATATGACGGGTCAAATTTTTCCCTTCTTCCGGTACTCTTTGCCAAATCACTTTCTTGTGCTTTCTCAGGGGGAATGTTACAATGGCATTGACCCGGCGGCGCCCATTTCAGTAAAGTTAAAATACTTTACTCCATTCTCCCCGTCCTGGCGAAAGGAGAGACCGCTTATGACCATAGAACAGAAACGGTTCCTGAAGGAATTTATCTGGATGAACATTGGCACCATTATGCTGTCCATTGGGGTCTATTTCTTTAAATTTCCAAATAACTTTTCCATGGGTGGCGTGTCCGGTCTGTCCATCCTGCTGGGCAAGGTGTTTCCCGCCCTCAGCGCCTCCACCTACAACTCCATTATCAACGTGCTTTTCCTTATCCTGGGCTTTTTGCTGCTGGACAAGAGCTTTGGGTTCCGGACGGTGTACTGCTCTCTGCTGTCGGCGGGGCTGATTCAGCTCTTCTCCCTCATCTGCCCCATGTCCGCCCCTCTTACCGACCAGCTCATGCTGGAGCTGCTGTTTGCCGTGATCCTGCCCGCCCTGGGAGCCGCCATCCTCTTCAACATTGACGCCTCCTCCGGCGGCACCGATATCGCCGCCATGATTTTAAAGAAGTATACCGGCCTGGACGTGGGCACCGCTCTGCTGGTCAGCGACGTGGCCATTGCCGCCGCCGCCCTGGTGGTGTTCGACATCACCGCCGGTCTGTGCTCCCTGCTGGGCCTGGCCCTGAAGTCGGTGCTGGTGGACAGCGCCATTGAGTCCCTCAACCGCCGAAAAGCCTTCTTCATCATCACCTCCGACCCGGAGCATGTGTGCAGCTACGTCACCCATACCCTGGGCCGGGGGGCCACCCTGTGGCAGGCCCAGGGGGCCTATACCCATGAGGTCCACCACGTGGTGCTCACCGTGTTGTCCCGGCGGCAGGCGGTGACCCTCCGCCGTCATCTGCGGCAGGTGGACCCCAAGGCCTTCATGATCGTGGCCAACTCCAGCGAGATCTTCGGCAAGGGCTTCCTCCGGGCCTGAGTTGTGAACTTTTTATGAATGTCCCCTGGTTTGATTGCCTTTTGAGGGAAAAGGGTGTACACTGACACTGTTTTCCCGGCCTGTGGGCCGGCTGTAACAAGGAGGACAAGAAACATGAAATGGAACCGACTTTTGTGCGCCGGTCTCAGCGGCGCGCTGCTGCTGGGGGCGCTGACCGGCTGCTCCAACGGGAACCCCGCTCCGGCGGAGACCACCCCCGCCGCCACCCCGGCGGCGGACGATATCGCCTACCAGGCCACTGGTCTGACCCGGGACACGGTGCTCTTCACCGTAGACGGCCGGGACGTTACCGCCGACCAGTACCTGTACTGGCTGCTCACCAGCATCTCCACCGCCAAGAGCATGGGCTATCTGGCGGACGATGAGGCCTGGGAGGAGACCATTGAGGACACCCCCACCGCCGACTATTTGAAGGACGCCGCTCTGGAAACCAGCAAGCTGTACGCCGTAGTGGCCGCCCAGGCGGAGGCCAATGGGGTGACCGTCACCGAGGACCAGCGGGCGGAGGCCGAGGCCAGTCTGGAGCAGCTGGGGCAGATGTACGAGATGTACTATGGCCTGACCCTCCAGGAGTGGCTGGATCAGCAGTGCATCTCCCGGGAGGGCTACCTGTCCCTCAACGACGCCTACTATCAGGTGTCCGGGCTCCAGACCAAATTTGAGGAGGCCGGAGAGTTTGAGGCCACCGACGAGGCCCTCCAGAACATGATCGACTCCGAGGGCATCTACACCTGCAAGCACATCCTTCTGGTTTTCCCGGAACACGAGGACGGCTCCGACCCCACCGACGAGGAAAAAGCGGCCACCAAGGCGGAGGCCGAGGCCCTCTACGCGGAGATCACCGCCGCCGCCGACCCCGCCGCCGCCTTTGACGAGGCCATGAATGAGAAGAGCGGCGACGGCCGGGACGAGGAGACCGGGGATCTGCTCAAGCCCGAAGGGTACACCTTCCTGTCCAGCGGTATGCTGCTGGACGGCACCTCCTCCCTGATGGTGGAGTTTGCCAACGCCGGTACCGCCCTGGAGGTGGGCGAGATCAGCCAGCCGGTGGAGACCAGCTATGGCTATCACATCCTCATGCGAGTGGACGCCAAGAATGATGAGACCAGGGCGGCCTACTCCGACTACTGCATGAATCTGAAGCTGGAGCAGTGGGGAGCCGACGCCCAGGTGGAGACCACCGACGCCTACAAGAACCTGGACCCCAAGGCCTTCTACGACTTTATGATGAACATGGCCCTCCAGTGGCAGGAGGAACAGCAGGCCGAGGCAGAGGCTCAGGCCAGCGCCTCTCCCGCCGCCGAGACCGAGTCCCCGGCGGCTGAGACCGAAACCCCCGCCGCCGAAACCGAGACTCCCGCGCCGGAGACCGAAACCCCCGCCGAGTCCCCGGCGGCCTGATTCTAAGCCCTATCAAACAGCAGCGGTAACCCCGCTGCTGTTTTTTGCGCCCTGGCGACCACCCCAAAACCTTCCCCCCCTCAGGGGGGAAGGTGCCCCCGCAGGAGGCGGATGAGGGGAACGGCCTGTTCATCGACAACGGAGCGGTTACCGGTACCGCGGGCGGATGATATCCGCCCCTACAGGCAAAAATCGAACCCTCAGACCTTCCCCCCTCAGGGGGGAAGGTGCCCCCGCAGGGGGCGGATGAGGGGGCCCCGCGTCAGAGCAGATGCCCACAGTCTCCCCCCGAATCCAACTTCCCATTTACATCCAGAAACAGATGGGTTATGATAATATTGTATAAAATACCGGGAAGTAAGGGGGAAAAAGCCATGGAAGGGCCCATTCGGGTACTGGTGCTGGAAGACGATCCGGCCGCCCGGCTGCTGGTGACCGGCGCGTTTTCCTCTCTGTCCGGCCTGGAGCTGTGCGGTATGGCCTCAGACGGCCTGGAAGGTCTGGAGCTGGTTGCGCGGTTGCGGCCCCACGCCGTGCTGCTGGACCTGGTGATGCCCGGCCTGGACGGGCTGGGCGTTCTGAGCGCCCTGTCCAAGCTGCCCCAGCGGCCGGTGGTGGTAGTGACCTCTCAGATCTCCAATCCCCAGGTAATCCACTATGCCCTTTCCCTGGGGGCCAGCTACTATTTGGTAAAGCCCATCAACTTTCAAAGCCTCCCACAGCTGCTTGCCTCCCTCTGCCTGTCTCCCCTGGCGGACCGGGCCGCCGCCCTGCTGGAATCCATGGGGGCTTCCGGCATGGGGGTAGCCGCCGCGGCCCGGGCGGCGGCGGTGCTGTGCCGGGACCCCAACGCCTTGTTAAAGGAGGCCTACGCCCCCACCATTGCCCAGGACCGAACCAGCTACGCCAGCGTGGAGAAAAACATCCGGGCCATGGTGGACAAGCTCCAGACCGCGGCCCATCCGGACTACACAGCTCTCATGGGAGGCCTGCCCCCTCAGCGGCCCAGCAATTTGGTCTTTCTCCGGGCCCTGGCCAGCCGGCTGGCACAGGAATAAAAAATATTTCCCACTCGACGCCCTTCCCCTCCCTTTGCGGGAAAATGTGGTAGGCTATAGGTGAAATCCATAATTTACCAAGGAGGAATACTTATGCCGCTGCTGCGCCGCAAGGGCCTGTTTGAGAGCACCCGAGTGCAATTTTTACCCATTAACACCATTTCCCCCAACCCGGCCCAGCCCCGGCAGTTTTTTGCCCAGGACGGGCTGGAGGAGCTGGCCGCCAGCATTAAGGAGCACGGGGTGCTCCAGCCTTTGTCGGTACGCCGGGTGGGGCTGGGGTATGAGCTGGTGTCCGGGGAACGGCGGCTGCGGGCCTCCAAGCTGGCGGGGCTGGAGGAAGTGCCCTGCATCCTGGTCAGCGTGGACGGACAGGAGTCCTCCCTGCTGGCCCTGGTGGAAAATCTTCAGCGCCGGGATCTGGACTTCGTAGAGGAAGCCGCCGCTCTGTCCGCTCTGATTCAGACCTACCATCTGTCCCAGGAGGAAGCCGCCCGGCGGATTGGCAAGTCCCAGTCGGCGGTAGCCAATAAGCTGCGGCTCCTTCGCCTCCCCGCCGCCGCGCTGACGGTACTCCGGGAGCACGGCTGTACCGAACGTCACGCCCGGGCCCTCCTCCGCTTGGAGGACCCCGCCGCCCAGGATGAGGCCGCCCGCTATGTGGCACGGGAGGGCCTGACCGTAGCCAAAACGGAGCAGTACGTGGAGGAGCTGCTAAACCCCGCCCCAGGCGCCCCCCGGCGGAAAAAGCCTTCCTTTATTATAAAGGATGTGCGCCTTTTTCTAAACACGGTCACCCGGGGGCTGACTATGATGAAAAGCGCCGGGGTCAAGGCCAACTGCAAACGCCAGGAGACTGACGACGCCATTCTGCTTACCATTACCATTCCCAAGGGCTGACCGCACGCCCAATAACCACCCGGTTCCGTTGGTTGCTGTCCGTAGGGGCCGACGCCCACATGGGCCCGCCCCCCGGTTTCGGTATCCTTTCAGGCGGGCGGCCACAGGCCGCCCCTACACATTTTAAATCACATCTCCTATCTCTTCAAAGACCGGATGTTTCACGTGAAACATCCGGCTTTTGTCTCTTTGCACATAGGCCATGTTTCACGTGAAACATACTTTCTTCCTCTTTTCAGTTGAATTGCGCCAAAGCAAAGGCTATAATATACACCATACGCAGGAATGATAAAGGCAGGTGCGCTATGGCAAAGACCATTGCAATCGTAAACCAAAAGGGCGGCGTGGGAAAAACCACCACTTGCGTCAATCTGGCCGCCGCCCTGCAAAAGCTGGGTCAGCGGATCTTGGTATGTGATTTTGATCCTCAGGCCAACACCACCTCCGGCTTTGGCGTGGACAAGACCCTCTCCCCCAACATTTATGACGTACTGCTCAACGGAGTGGACGTGACCAAATCCATTGTAAAAACCCCCTTTGTGGACGTGATCCCCTCCAACAAATCCCTGGCCGGGGCTACAGTAGAGATGATCACCGCCGATCACCGGGAATATCTGCTGAAAAATGCCCTGGATCAGCTGGCGGACAGCTATGATTACATTTTTATTGACTGTCCCCCTTCCCTGGAGCTGCTTACCCTCAACGCACTGTGCGCCGCCGACACGGTGCTGGTGCCGGTGCAATGCGAGTATTACGCTTTGGAAGGGCTCAGCGATCTGCTGTCTACCATCCGCATCGTTAAGCGGTCCCTCAACCCCAGGATCAGCCTGGAGGGTGTCATCCTCACCATGTACGACGGACGCACCAACCTGTCCATGCAGGTGGCGGAGGAGGTCAAGCGCCACTTCCCCGGGCAGGTATTCGCCACAGTGATCCCCAGAAACGTACGGCTCTCCGAGGCCCCCAGCTTTGGAAAGCCGGTCCAGGCCTATGACCCCTACTCCCGGGGCGCAGAGGCCTATACCGCTCTGGCGGAGGAGCTGGCCGAGCACAACAGCTACACTATTACACGGGAAGAAAGGAGCGAATGACCATGGCATTGGAACGGGGCCTGGGCAAAGGTCTGGGTGCCCTGTTGGGAGACGCCGCCTTGCAGTCCCAGGAGGGCGGATCCCTCTCCCTCCCCATCGCCCAGGTGGAACCGGGGGTCAAACAGCCCCGGAAACGCTTTGAGGAGTCCAGCCTTCAGGATCTGGCCGATTCCATCCGCACCCATGGGGTGATCCAGCCCCTGACAGTGCGGCGGCTGTCCTCGGGCTACTATCAGATCATCGCCGGGGAGCGGCGGTGGCGGGCCGCCAAGCTGGCGGGCCTTAGCGAGATCCCCGCCGTCATCATCGAGGCCGACGACCGGAAGGTCATGGAGCTGGGGCTCATTGAAAACCTCCAGCGGGAGGACCTGAACCCGGTGGAAGAGGCCAACGGCTATAAAACGCTAATGGAGGAATATGGTCTGACCCAGGAGGAGGTGGCGCAGCGGGTGGGTAAGTCCCGGCCCGCCATCGCCAACGCCCTCCGGCTGCTGGCCCTGCCCGACGTGGTCCACCTGCTGCTGGAAGAGGGCAAGCTGTCCGCCGGACACGCCCGGGCCATTTTGACCGCCCCCACCGGAGAGCTGCAAAAGAAGCTGGCCCAAAAGGTCATTGCCGAGGATCTGAGCGTCCGTCAGACTGAGGCCCTTGCCAAACGTCTGGCCGCGGGAGAAAAGGAGGAGGCTCCGCCCGCCGCCGCTCCCGGCCCCGACCTGACCATCTACCTGCGGGAGGCTGAAAAATCCCTGGCCACCCGGTTCGGTCGAAAGGTCAATATTATTAACGGCAAGAAAAAGGGCAAAATTGAATTGGAATACTACGACGCGGAGGATCTCAACACCCTGTTGGAGCTGCTGGAGCAGCTGCCCTCCGCCCACCAAGGAGGTACGGACCTTTGAGCCATTCTGACGACGATAAGCAGACCAGGGGCCAGCTCCAACACGACGCGGAGCACGAAAAGCCCAACAAGAGCAACCCCGTGGTCTTTTACCTGATGATCCTGTTTGCCGCCGCCTTTGTGCTGCTGCTCATGTCTCTTATGATGCAGCGGCGGGCCAACCAGGAGGCCATCGACAACCTGCAACAGACCTCCAACTCCGCCACCGAATCCCTGCAAAACACCATCGCCCAAAATGAGGCTCTGAAGGAGCAGGTGGCTGCGCTGGAGGCCGCCCAGAGCGTGGACCAGTCCACTATCGCCAGCCAGGAGGATCAGATCAACGATCTCCAGGATCAGGTGGATGAGCTGACCCAGGCCTCCACCGCTCTGGACTGGTTCTGGCAGATCAACGAGGCCTACGTCCGGGGCCGCTACAGCCTGGCCAGGTCCCTCATCGAGGAGATGGGCCAGGAGCTGCCCGAATCCCTGCCCAGGGAGAGCGCCACCGACAACGACCGCTTCTCCCCTTACGACCGGTACCAGGAGATCTACGAAGCTCTCTACTGATAAGGCAGGCCGCCATATATGGCGGCCGCCGGGACCGGCGCTTATAAACCACACAAGAAAGGTTGAGCATATATGCTGGATATCAAATTCGTCCGGGAAAATCCGGACGTGGTAAAGGAAAACATCAAGAAGAAATTCCAGGACGCCAAGCTGCCCCTGGTGGACGAGGTAGTGGCTCTGGATGCCGAAAATCGCAAAACCATCCAGGAGGCCCAGGATCTTCGCACCGCCCGCAACGCCAAGAGCAAGCAGGTTGGCGTACTCATGGGCCAGTCCAAAAAGGACCCCTCCAAGCTGGCGGAAGCCGAGGCCTTGAAAGCCGAGGTCAAGGCGGACGCCGACCGGCTGGCCTACCTGGAGGGGCGGGAGGCCGAGCTGGCCGAGCAGATCCGCCATATCATGCTCCAGATCCCCAACATCATCGACCCCTCCGTGCCCATCGGCCCCGACGACTCCTGCAACGTGGAGGTCCAGCGGTTTGGCGAGCCGGTGACCCCCGACTTCGAGATCCCCTACCACACCCAGATCATGGAGTCCTTTGACGGCATCGATATGGACGCCGCGGGGCGGGTATCCGGCTCCGGCTTCTACTATCTCATGGGGGACATCGCCCGGCTCCACGAGGCGGTGCTGGCCTACGCCCGGGACTTTATGATGGACAAGGGCTTTACCTTCTGCATTCCTCCCTTCATGATCCACGGCAACGTGGTGGAGGGAGTCATGTCCCAGACCGAGATGGACGCCATGATGTACAAGATCGAGGGGGAGGACCTCTACCTCATCGGTACCAGCGAGCACTCCATGATCGGCAAGTTCATCGACCAGATCATTCCCGAGGATAAGCTGCCCCAGACCCTCACCTCCTACTCCCCCTGCTTCCGCAAGGAGAAGGGGGCCCACGGCATCGAGGAGCGGGGCGTGTACCGCATCCACCAGTTCGAGAAGCAGGAGATGGTGGTGGTGTGCAAGCCTGAGGACTCCATGCACTGGTACGAGCAGATGTGGCGGTACTCCGTGGAGCTCTTCCGGTCCATGGACATCCCCGTCCGTCAGCTGGAGTGCTGCTCCGGCGACCTGGCCGATCTGAAGGTGAAGTCCTGCGACATCGAGGCCTGGTCCCCCCGGCAGCAGAAGTACTTCGAGGTGTGCTCCTGCTCCAATCTGGGTGACGCCCAGGCCCGCCGTCTGAAGATGCGGGTCAAGGGGGAAAAGGGCACCTACCTGCCCCACACCCTGAACAACACCGTGGTGGCGCCCCCCCGGATGCTCATCGCCTTCCTGGAGAACAACCTCCAGGCCGACGGCTCGGTGAAGATCCCCGCCCCCCTGCGGCCCTACATGGGCGGCAAGGAAGTGCTTACCCCCAAGGCGTAATGGGTTGGGAGGACGGCCAGCGGCCGCCTCCCCCTCCCCTATTTGATTTTTTCCCCTATACAAAGGAGTATCTATGTCCGCAAAAGAGAAAACCAAAGGCTTCCTTGCCGAGTTTCGCAAATTTATCGCCAGGGGCAATGTCATGGACCTGGCGGTGGGCGTCATCATCGGCGGCGCCTTCAAGACCATTGTGGATTCCCTCACCAACGACATCCTTATGCCTTTCGTAGGCATCTTTATTGGGGAATCCACCTTTGCCGCCCTGACCTTCTCCGTGGGCGGCGCCACCATCGCCTTCGGCAGCTTTATTCAGGCGGTGGTCAACTTCCTTATCATGGCCTTCGTCATTTTCTGTCTGGTGAAGGGACTCAATACCTTCCACCGGAAAAAAGAGGAGGAGCCCAAGCCCGCCGAGCCCCCCAAGCCTACCCAGGAGGAGCTGCTGGCGGAGATCCGCGACCTGTTGAAGGAGCAGAAGCATGACTGACCGACCTGACGACCAAACTCCGGAGCGGGAGTCCTACACCCCCGCCTCCCCTGTCAAGCGCATCCTGGCCTGGACCGGCGTGGTGTACATGGTGGGCTTTGTGGTCCTCAACCTGTACCCCTTCTTCCACCAGGGCAGCTACCTCTACGGCATCGCTCCTCTCTTTGCCTGTCCCGGCATCGGCGGTATGTTTGCCATCGCCCTTTATCTGGCCCGCCATCCGGACAGCCCGCCCTCCCGAAAGGTCTCCATGGGCGTGCTGGCGGCGGTATGCGTGGCAGGCTTCATCATCAGCCTGTGCCTGGGCATCCCAGCCCTGCTGGCTAACTTCGGAGGTGGACAATGAAGCAACGGATCGAACAGGGCCTGACCGCCCTGGGCCTTACCCCGCCTCCCCAGGCAGCCGGCCAGCTGGCGGAATACGGTCGGCTGCTGCTGGAGCAGAACCGGGTCATGAACCTGACCGCCATCACCGAGCCAGACCAGGTGGTGGACCTTCACTTCCTGGACTGCGCAGCCCTGCTGACCATTGGAGAGGATTTCAACGGCAAGACCCTCATCGACGTGGGCACTGGGGCCGGATTTCCCGGCCTGCCTTTGAAGATCCTGGAGCCCTCTCTCACCGTCACCCTGCTGGACTCCCTGGGCAAGCGGGTGACCTGGCTGGAGAGCGTGTGTGATGCCCTCTCACTGGACCACGTCACCTGCCTCCATGCCCGGGGCGAGGAACAGGCCCATCAGGCCGGATACCGGGATAGCTTTGACTATGCCGTGTCCCGGGCGGTGGCCTCCCTGGAGGTGCTGTGTGAGCTCTGTCTGCCCTATGTAAAGGTAGGCGGTAAATTTCTGGCCATGAAAAGCGTGGACAGCGCCGCCGAGGTGGACCGGGCCGCCCGGGGTATTGCCAAGCTGGGGGGCCGCCTGCTCCCCCGGGTGGACTATGAGATCCCCGGAACGGGGGTCAGCCACCGGGTGGTGGTGGTGGAAAAGGTCTCCCCCACCCCCAATGGCTATCCCCGACGGTGGGCCAGGATACAAAAAGCCCCCCTTTAAGGGATTTTTTGTGCATCAATGACTAAGTTAAGCATTGCGTCCCGCGAACTATTGTGTTATTCTTATCTTGTATGTCAGGAGTGAGCCTATGTCCACTGCAATCGTCATCACATCGGGGAAAGGCGGCACCGGAAAGACCTCTCTGACCGGCGGCGTGGGCTCCTGCCTGGCCGCCCTGGGCCACAAGGTGCTGTGCATGGATATGGACATCGGATTGCGCAACCTGGATCTGACGCTGGGACTCAGCGACCGGGCCCTGATGGACTTTACCGATGTACTCACCGGCCGCTGCCCGCTGGAGCGGGCGGTCACTCCCCACCCGGTGATCCAGGGGCTGAGCATGCTCACAGCTCCGGTGACCCCGCCCAGAGAGCCCATCTCCCAGAGCGCCGTACGGGACCTGGTGCGGCAGGCCAAGGGATTTTTTGACTACATCCTGATCGACTCCCCCGCCGGTCTGGGGACCGGCTTTCAGCTGGCGGCCTGTGCCGCAGACCGGGGCATCGTGGTCTCCACCACCGACGCCTCCGCCCTGCGGGACGCCCAGCACACCGTGTCCATCCTCTGGGGCAGGATGCCCCACATCCATTTGGTGGTAAACCGGGTGCAGCCCAGGCTGCTCCGCCGGCTCCACACCACCATTGACGACGCCATGGATACCGCCGGACTGCCTCTGTTGGGTTTGGTGCCGGAGGACCCCCAGGTCATGCTCAGCGCCAATCAGGGCACGCCCCTGATCCTGTGCGCCAGCCGGGGAGCCGCTCAGGCCTATCTCAACATTGCCAAACGACTGCTGGGACAAAAGGTCCCCCTGATGAAGCTGCGATGACCCGCTCATATAACTAAGGAAGAGAGGTTTACTATGAATATCGCGTTGATGAGCCATGATCGCAAAAAGGAACTGATGGTCCAATTCTGCATTGCCTACTGCGGCATCCTGTCCAAGCATACGATCTGTGCCACCAACACGACAGGTCGTCTGGTGGCCGAAGCCACCGGTCTGCCCGTACAGCTTTTCCTCTCCCACGAGCACGGGGGCAGCCAGCAGATCGGCGCCCGGATCGCCTACAACGAGATCGACATGGTGTTGTTCTTCTCCGATCCCCAGTCCAACGACCTGGACTCCGACCTGAAGTATATCACCCGCCTGTGCGACCAGTACAATATCCCCGTGGCCACCAACGTGGCCACCGCCGAGATGCTCATCCACGGTCTGGAGCGGGGGGATTTGGACTGGAGAGATATCATTAACCCCAAAACCAAACCCTTTACCGCCTGAGACAAGACGGCAGCATCCTTCCCCCCGCTCCAGCACGCCGCCTTAGGCGGCGCGGCGGCTCTTGCCGCCGAAGGCCGGCGGAATTCACTTCCGACGGCCGCAATTTCAATCATTGGGGTCCCCACACGATGCTCCGCATCGGGTGGGGCGCGGGGGGATTTGGACTGGCGCGACATCATCAACCCCAAGACCAAGCCCTTTACCGCGTAAGGGGAAGGCCCAGCCATCATACCGCCATGACGGAGCAAGTACCGCCCACACCACCGGACCAGAGAAGGATGCCACGGCTGCGAGCATCCACGGCAGGCGGACGGGAGACGGCTCCACCAGCGGGCCCGGAGACGGGCGCGGTCCCCTTCCCGCACCAGAAGGACAGAGGGAGCGGCGTACCGCTCCGAACATGGGTGGCACCACGAAAGCAGGCGCTTTCGTCCCGTGACAAGGGACGAGAGCGCCTTTTTACCCCCGTAAAGCTGCCCCCTGTTCCGTTCCGCCTGGGCGGCCACAGGCCGCCCCTACACACCCGAACCCTATCTCCATCTCTGATCTCTTAATCTCAACACAAAGGAGCATCACTATGGCCCAAATCAAACCCCGCACCCTCTCCGGCTTCATGGAGCTGCTGCCTGCCCGGCAGGTGCAGTTCGACCGGATGGTGGACATTTTACGCAAAAGCTATGCCCTCTACGGCTTTACTCCCCTGGATACCCCGGCGGTGGAGGCCGCCGAGGTGCTGCTGGCCAAGGGCGGCGGCGAGACCGAAAAGCAGATCTACCGCTTCCAGAAGGGGGACACCGACCTGGCCCTCCGGTTTGACCTGACGGTCCCCCTGGCCAAGTACGTGGCCCTCCACCAGAACGAGCTCACCTTCCCCTTCCGCCGGTTCCAGATCGCCAAGGTCTACCGGGGGGAGCGGGCCCAGAAGGGCCGTTACCGGGAGTTTTACCAGGCGGACATCGACGTGATCGGCGACGGCGCCCTGGACATCATCAACGAGGCCGAGATCCCCGCCATCATTTACAAAACCTTCACTGCCCTGGGGCTCCACCGGTTCAAGATCCGGCTGAACAACCGGAAGGTACTCAACGGCCTGTTTGCCGTGCTGGGCCTGGAGGCGCAGGCCGGAGACGTGATGCGCACCATCGACAAGCTGGAGAAGATCGGTTCCGACAAGGTGAAGGCCATTCTGGTGGACGATTTTGCCGTACCGGCGGAGGCGGCCGACTCTCTGCTGGCTCTGCTCTCCGCCGACGACCCCATGGCCGCCCTGGCTCCCTTCCGGGGCAAAAACGAGCTCTTTGACCAGGGCGTAGCCGAGCTGGAGACGGTGGTGAAGTATCTGTCCGCCTTCGGGGTGCCCGCCGACCACTTTATGGTGGATCTCACCATTGCCCGGGGGCTGGACTACTACACCGGCACCGTATATGAAACGGTGATGCTGGACCACCCGGAGGTGGGCTCCATCTGCTCCGGCGGCCGGTACGACAACCTGGCGGAGTATTACACCGACAAGCAGCTCCCCGGCGTGGGCATCTCCATCGGCCTGACCCGGCTGTTCTCGGTGCTGGAGGCCCAGGGCTACCTCAATGAGCAGCTGAACACCGCCCCTGCCGACGTGCTCATCCTGCCCATGACGGAGGACCTCTCCCCCGCCATCTCCTTTGCCACCGCTCTGCGGGAGGCGGGGGTGCGGGCCCAGCTCCACTGTGAGCAGAAGAAATTCAAGCAGAAGCTGACCTACGCCAACAAACTGTCCATCCCCTTTGCCGCCTTCCTGGGGGAGGATGAGATTCAGCAGGGCAAGGTGACGGTGAAGGATCTGACCACCGGCCAGCAGCAGGCCCTCGCCCCCGAAGAGGCGGTGGCCCTGGTGCGGGACACCCTGGCCGCCCGAGCGGTTGGCTCCCCCATCCAGGAACCCCAGGGCTGACGGAACTTTCCTCCTGGGCTTTCGTCTATAACAAAAAGACCTTCCCCCACACGAGGGAAGGTGGCCCGAAGGGCCGGATGAGGGGGCCCGCCCCCATTGACTGACAAGGAGGAACCTTTGATGAAAAAACTTGCCGCTCTGGTGCTGTCCGCCGCCCTGCTGGTGGGCTCCGCCGCCGCCCTTACCCCGGAGGAGGCCTTTCCCCAGGTGAACACCTACCCGGGCTACAGCGACGTGAAGCCCACCGACTGGTTCGCCGCCACCGCCCAGGCCTGCTATGAGGTGGGCCTGATGACCGGTACCGACACCGGCTTTGCCCCCAATCAGGTGCTCTCTGTGGGCGAGGTGGCCGCTATCGCCGCCCGGATGAACGCCGCCATCACTGGGGAGGAGATCCCCATGATCACCCCCAAGCCCGGCGAGACCCTCCCCTGGTATGGGTCTTATGTAAACTACCTCGAAAACCTGGGCATCACCGTCCCCACCCCCACCAAGCAGGCCACCCGGCAGGAGTTTGTCACCCTGCTGTGCGCCGTGGTGCCCGACGAGATGCTCTCCCCCATCAATACCATCACCACCCTGCCGGACAGCGCCGACGCCGACGTGCTGGCCTTCTATAACGCCGGTATCCTCACCGGCGTGGACAAGTGGGGCACCTTCTCCGCCGACAAGACCCTGACCCGGGCGGAGACCGCCGCCATGGTGGCCCGGGTGGCCCGCACCTCCCTGCGGCAGACCTTCACCCCCGCCGACTATACCCCCTTCACCGCCGCTGGGCTGAAGCCCTCTGACGTGCTCTTTACCAACGGCACCACCGCCGGAGCCTACCTGCCCTATGTCCAGAGCCTGATCGACGAGCTGGAGGCCGCCTGTGCCGCCCAGGGCATGGAGTTCAACTGGTTCAACACCGTGGACGGAGTCACCTTCCTGAACTATGTGAAGAACACCGCCCTGGCCTGCTTCGGGGTCACCGCCAAGGATGGCACCCAGCTGTACAAGAACTTCGACGTGCAGGTGTACTACAGCCGGTACCTGGACCAGAAGGGCTGAGGTCCAGGCCGCCCCACTGACAAACTGCGCCCGTCCTGACCTTCCCCCCTCAGGGGGGAAGGTGGCCCGCAGGGCCGGATGAGGGGAACTGCACCATGGCGCACCGGGGTCGTCGCGCCCCATAAAGCCGCCGGCCCCCACCCGCCCACATTTGTTGATATCCGCACCCCCTTTGATCTTATAATTTGGAGTTGATTTCACATGGCCAATGTCAAAACCGCCTACCGCACCCACAGCTGTGGGGAACTCCGCATGGAGCAGGTGGGCCAGACCGTCACTCTGGCGGGCTTTTTGGAGAATTTCCGTGAGGTAGGCGCCAGCCTGGGCTTTGCCGTGCTGCGGGACTTCTATGGCACCACCCAGGTGGTGGCCGAGACTGAGGAGATGGTCAAGACCATCAAGGCGCTGAACAAGGAATCCACCATTGCGGTCACCGGCGTAGTGCGGGAGCGGGATTCCAAGAACCCCAAGCTGCCCACCGGCGACATTGAGGTGGTACCTGAACGGATCGAGGTACTGGGCCGCTGCCGCCACAACGAGCTGCCCTTCCAGGTGAACCGCAGCCGGGAGGCCGACGAGACCCAGCGGCTGAAATACCGCTACCTGGACCTGCGCAACCCTGCCGTTAAGAACAACATCATCCTCCGCTGCCAGGTGGTGGCCGCCCTGCGGCAGGCCATGACCGCCCAGGGCTTTATGGAGATCACCACCCCCATCCTCACCGCCTCCTCCCCCGAAGGCGCCCGGGACTACCTGGTGCCCAGCCGGAAGCATCCCGGCAAGTTCTACGCTCTCCCCCAGGCCCCCCAGCAGTTCAAGCAGCTGCTGATGGCCTCCGGCTTTGATAAGTACTTCCAGATCGCCCCCTGCTTCCGGGATGAGGACGCCCGGGGCGACCGCTCCCCCGGCGAGTTCTACCAGCTGGACATGGAGATGGCCTTTGCCGGTCAGGAGGATGTGTTCGCTGTGCTGGAGCAGGTGCTCCCCCCCATTTTCGCCCAGTACGGCACCTACAACGTGGCCTCTGAGGCCCCCTTCCGCCGGATCTCCTTCCTGGAGGCCATGGACAAGTACGGCTCGGACAAGCCCGACCTGCGCATCGACCTGACCCTTACCGACGCCACCGACCTGCTGTCCGGCTGCGGCTTCGGGCCCTTCGAGGGCAACACGGTGAAGGCCATCGTAGTGTCCGGCTTTGAGGGTACCCGCAAGCAGATTGACGGTATCTGCAACGAGGTGGAGGTCCAGTCCGGCAACAAGGCCTACTGGTTCCGCTATGACGAGAAGGGCGAGCTCGTAGGCGGCATCGCCAAGTTCGTCCAGCCCATCAAGGACCAGGTGGTATCCGCCCTGGGGCTGGAGCCCGGCTGCTTCGTGGGCCTCACCGCCGGCAAGCTGCTGACCGCCCAGAAGACCGCCGGTGTGCTCCGCTCCAAGCTGGGCGCCTTCTGCCCCAACCACATGGACAAGGAGCGCTACGAGTTCTGCTGGATCGTGGATTTCCCCATGTACGAGATCGGCGAGGAGTCCGGCCTGCTGGAGTTCTGCCACAACCCCTTCTCCATGCCCAACGGCGGCCTGGAGATCCTGAAGAAGGCGGCTTCCGGGGAGGTGGACCCCCTGTCCATCACCGCCTTCCAGTACGACCTGGTGTGCAACGGCGTGGAGCTGTCCTCCGGCGCCGTCCGGAACCACGACCCGGAGATCATGATCGAGGCCTTCCAGCTGGTGCGGCTGGGTGAGGACGACGTGAAGGCCAAGTTCCCCGCCATGTACAACGCCTTCACCTATGGCGCTCCCCCTCATGCCGGTATTGCCCCCGGCGTGGACCGGATGGTCATGCTGCTGGCCGGTGAGGAGTCCATCCGGGAGATCATTCCCTTCCCCATGAACAAGAACGCCCAGGACCTGATGATGGGGGCCCCCAGCGTGGTCACCCAGGCCCAGCTGGACGAGCTGAACATCGCCTGCACCAAGACCGAGGACGAGGAATAATACAGGAAAACCCCCGCCGGAGCACCGACGGGGGTTTTTGCCCCCCTTTTGTCCATCGTTTGTTTCTACGCCCGCCGGGCGGGTCTGGGACCCGCCCCTACGGAGCCGGTTTGTCCGGCGTTTTCCGGGCCGTCGGGGACGCCGGCCCCTACAAAGGTATTTTCGTAGGGGGCGGCTTCTGGACGCCGCGCCGGACCGTGGACAAAAAACGGCACGCCGGGCGACCGCAGGTCGCCCCTACAAATGGCCGCGATTTTGCCCGTAGGGGCGACCTGTGGTCGCCCGCACCTCCCGACCCCCGCCCCCAATGATAGGGCCATGCCCATTGATTTTTCCACATTTTCATTGCGGCATGGGGAAAACCCGGCGAAGTCACTCAGACTCCGCCGGGTTTTCTTCCTTTCGAGGCACAATGAGTTCAAAGAGCCGCTCCGCTTTGGGGGGCGCGCCTCCCGCCGCCTTCCACCCGGCGGCAAAAGCCAGCCGCACCATGGAAAACAGATAGTTCTCCGCCTCGTCATACTCATGGCGCTCCAGAAAATCAGAAAAAGCCGCTTCAAATTCATTCGTGTGCATCATATGTATCACCAAGTAGGATTATAGGCGATACTATCCGATTCGTCAATATCATATCTTGTAAAATGGTATAGTTTGTACAGGTGATGCTATGAAGCCGTTGAAAATAAAGATTAGTCTTACATTGGACGAGCCCATTTTAAAAGAAATTCAAACCCTGGCGGAGCAGGAGGACCGCTCCATCTCCAGCTACATCAACCAGGTGCTCAAGGCCCATCTGCGGAAGCTGGAGGAGTCCTGAACCCCAAAAAACAGCCCGGCGCTTTCGCGCCGGGCTGTTGCTGTCCTTGTTCTGTTACCCCAGGTAGGCCAGGGGGTTGACGGGAGTGCCGTTCATCTGCACCTCAAAGTGACAGTGGTTACCGGTGGACCGGCCGGTGGAGCCCACCCGGGCAATGGCCTGGCCCTGGTAAACCTTGTCGCCGGTGGAGACCAGCAGGCTGGAGCAGTGGGCGTACAGGGTACGCACCCCGTTGCCGTGGTCGATGACCACGTAGTTGCCGTAGCTCCAGTAGCTGCCGGTGCCAGTGCCCGACCACACCACGGTACCGCCGTCAGAGGCCTTAATGGTGGTGCCGTAGGCGGTGGCGATATCCAGGCCCCGGTGATAGCTGTAGGAGCCGAAGATGGAGCGGTAGCCAAAGTAGGAGGTGATATTGCCGTACACCGGCCAAATATAGGTGCCGGTGGGCAGCCAGGTGGGCCGCACCTTGGTACCCACGGCGATGACCTTATTGGTAGCCTCCTGGGTGACCTGAGTCTCCAGCACGGTGCGCTCCTGCTCCACTCCGTTGAGGTAAGACACATCGGCGGTGACCACCTGGGTACCGGGGATGCCCTCATCCAGTACCTTGGACTCACCCTGGTACATGAAGCTGTCCTCCACCTCCACCACCGGGCAGGCGATCTCCTCGGTGTAGGTGATGTGGTCCACCGTCTTGACGGACAGGAAGGGGACCTCCTCCTTCACGTTGAGGATCTGGCCGATATAAATGCAGCTGCTGTCAGTGTCGGGGTTGAGGGCCTCCAGCTCGGAGAGGGTCATACCGTTGGCGGCGGCGATGTCCACAAAGGTGTCTCCCTTCTGGACCTCATAGGTGGTCTGGCCGTTGGTGTTGGCGGTTAGGGCGGCCAGCATGGCGTCGGTATCCTGGTTGGTGTCCACCGGCACATACTCCTTGGTGATATACACACCGGAGGTAAACTCGGCGGACACGGTGTCCTCGGTAATATAGGCGGCCTTCACCTGCTCCAGTACCTGGTTGAGGGTGGACTGCTCGTTGGCCGAGCCAATGACCTGTCCGTTGACCGTGAGCACGTATTGCTCCGCCACGTCGCCGATCTGATCGAAGAGGTAATTCTCAAAGCTGGCCGCGGGGGTGAGATCCTCCTGCTCCACCAGAGCCAGGGAGTAGCTGACCTCCTGGTCCAGGGTGTAGTCGTGGCCCAGAATGCTGGCGGCCCGGCTCTCCACCCGGTCCACCACCTGCTCAAAGGTCTGGGGGTCTGCCACGGTGCCCACAGCCACGCCGTCCACCGACACCACGTAGGCGGGGGTGTACACAGTGCTTACCACAGCCGCCACTCCCACCACGGCCGCCAGGGCCAGGAAGTGGATGGGGTTGATGATGCGGTGGCCACCGGCGGTGGCCTGGTCTTTCCAGCCCTGGAATCGCTCCAGCCCGGCGGCGATGGCGCCCCTCACCGGAGCGGGGACGGCCCCGGTCTGCCCAGCCTGGGAAGGTTGGTGAAGAATCTCGTCCATGTGGGACTTCTCCTCTCGTCGATCAAAATATCAATGGTAACACAGCTGTATCCAAATGGTGTACAGCCGGATACGAAAAGTTACAAATGGTTACAGGTGCAATAATACACGCATTTCTTCAAAAAGTCAAGGGTCTGACCGTCTTTTTCCCTGATTTTTCTTTCCGCACCCTTGACAAGGGCCTTTCCACCACATGTAGTGAAAAGGCCCCCTTTGTAACCGGTTCTCCTCTATATTCGCTTTTGGACCACCCCGCCGCCGGGGAAATTTTGTCACAGTTGACAAGACCGCCCCTTTTGGGCAGCAAAAAACCGCCTGCCCCGCAGGCGGTTTCATGTTGACCACAGATCAGGCCAGCTTATTCAGCTTGATGGTCATGGCGCTCTTCTTGTGCGCAGCGTTGTTCCGGTGCAGCAGACCATGAACCACGGCCTTGTCGACCGCCTTAACGGCCACCTTGTAAGCGCCCTCGGCCTCGCTGCGGTTGCCTTCGACCACTGCGGCCTCAAACTTCTTGATGTCGGTCTTGAGGGCGGACTTCGCGGCCTTGTTCTGCATGGCCTTGGTCTTGTTCACCAGGACACGCTTCTTGGCAGACTTAATATTCGGCAAACCAAACACCTCCTCCGATGACGATAGTTTTACACATAGTTTGCCCCGTGCATTTTTACATTCTAGCAGGTAGCAGCGGAAATTGCAACAGTTTTTTTAAAAAATTTCACTTTTTTTGCATATGGGGCCCGTCTCCGCAAAAAATAGAGGAGACATGACCACAAAACACCATATCTTGGGGTATCTAAGGAGGGCAATATGGATAAACGGCGCACCGATCTGGCGGTGGAGGCCGCCCAGCTGCTGCGGGAGGGGGGCAGTCCGGGGGCTCTGGAGGGCGTGCTCCAGGAGGAGACAGAGCGGGAGGGCTGGCCGGTAACTGTGGTAAAGATCACTGACGACCGGGGAGCCAAGGCCATTGGCAAGCCGGTGGGCAGCTACGTGACCATTGACCTGGCCGGCCTGGCCCGGCGGGAGGAGGACGCCTTCGGCCGGGCGGCCCGGGCAGTAGCCGCCGAGCTCACCGCCCTGCTGGACCTGCCGGCTGGAGCCCCGGTGCTGGTGGTGGGGCTGGGCAACCGGGCCATCACCCCGGACAATATCGGTCCCAAGGCCGCCGACCACACCCTGGTGACCCGCCACCTGGTGGAAAAGCTGCCGGAACAGTTTGGGTCCTTCCGGCCGGTGGCCGCTCTGGCGGCGGGGGTGCTGGGCACTACCGGAGTGGAGAGCGGGGAGCTGGTGCGGGCGGTGGCGGAAAAGGTGCGACCGGCCTGCATCCTGGCGGTAGACGCCCTGGCGGCCCGATCGGTGACCCGTGTATGCGCCACCGTTCAGCTGGCGGATACCGGCATCACACCCGGCTCCGGGGTGGGCAACGCCCGGGCGGCCCTGGACCGGGGAAGCCTGGGGGTACCGGTCATCGCCATCGGGGTACCCACCGTGGTGGACGGGGCCACTCTGGCCGCGGATCTGCTGGCCGAGGCGGGCAAGGCCCACCTGGACCCCCAGGCGCTCCGGGGAGCGGGCAGCGGGCTGCTGGTCACCCCCCGGGACATCGACGCCCGGGTGGCCGACCTGGCCAAGGTGGTGGGCTACGGCATCAACCTGGCCCTCCACCCCGGTCTTACCCTGGCGGACATTGAGCTGTTTTTGAGCTGATCCCACAATTTTCCACTGGCCGCTTTCTAAATATTGATGCATTTCTCAGCATGTGGTACACTGACACTGAGAAGATCCTGAAAAGAGAAAGGAGCGGCCAATGATGAGACGACGTATCCTGTCCCTGATCCTGGTGATCGCCGTCACCCTGTCCCTGCTGCCTGTGCAGGCTCTGGCCAAAGAGGGCGGCCCCAACATTATTATCAACGATATCCGTGTAGTGGAAAACGGAGCGCGCTGCCAGGAAGAGGACGAGGAGGGCAATGTGTCTCTCGTACCCATGCCCGCCGGCACCAGCTACAGCAGCGGCGTTCTCACCCTGAACAACGCTGCTTTGGGCAGCGTCCTGCTGTCGGGCGGGTCCCTCACCGTAGTGCTGGAGGGAACCAGCACCATCCGCACCAGCAGCTCAGAGCGGTATGCCCTGACTCTGGCTGAAAGTACCGTCACCTTCCGGGGCCCCGGCAGTCTGACGGTGGAGGTTTCGGGGGGAGAAACCCACGCCTGCAAGGCGGACAACTCCCACATGGTAGTCACCGATGGCGCCTCCCTGTCCCTCCGCTCGGAGGATACCACCGAGAGCTCCCCCTCTGTCTTTGACTGCGTCGCCAGCAGTCTGGCGGTGGAGGGAGGCTCCACCCTGGAGGTGCTGGGCCGGTCGGGCATGGTCCTCACCAGCGGCGGGCCGGTGCAGCCCACCGCCAGCTTCACCAACTGTACCTTTACCGCCAACCGGCTCAGTACCGGACTGGAGAGCCAGCCGGACCTGGAGGCCCCCACTGTGTTGGTGGGCCAGGGGGCCACCATGAATCTGACCGCCGCCTCCAGCCAGGAGTCGGACTCCGAAAACATCCTACACATCCGGGCGGGCAGCCAGTTTGTGGTGGACGGGGGCCAGCTCAACGTAGACGCTCCTACCGACCCCCAGAATCAGGGGTCCTCGGTGCGCGTTGTGGGGGCAGGCACCTCCTTCCAGCTGCTGGACGGTACCGTCAACGCCCCTGTTTCCGGCGGCAACGGCATCCGGGTCAACGAAGGGGCCGTCTTTTCCCAGTCCGGCGGTACCCTGACGGTCAACAGCAATGCCGCCAGCCCCGCCCTGGGGGTGGCCGGTATGGGCGAGCTCACCTTCACCGGCGGCACCGCGGAACTCACCGGCCAATACGGCATCTCAGTGGACGAGGGCTCCCTTACCGTCAACGGCGGCAATGTGACCGCTCTGGGCACCAACGGAGACGGCCTTTCGGTACTGGCCGCCGGCTCCTTTACCATCCTCAGCGGCCAGATCTCCCTGGAGAGCATGATCGACCGCAGTATGCCCCTGATGTGTGCCCAGGGCGGCCGGCTCAATTTGCTGGGGGGCACGGTCCATCTGGACAAAACGGGCGCCCAGGTGGTGATGGCGGCCTCCGGTCCGGTCACCCTGGGTCCGTCCATGAAAGCGGTGGACAACACCACCGGGAAGGAGATCAGCCTGGATGTGGGCGAGGAGACCCGCTATCTGGCCTCCTCGGTGACCGTCAGCGACAGCGCGGTCCAGGCCTATGCCTGTGAGCTGTCCATTCCCTCCGGCCAGGTGACCCAGGGGGCCAGCTTTACCGTCCGGGCGGTGGTGAGCCTGGGGGCGGAGGAGGGCACCATCTCCTTCCCCCTGCCCGACGGGGTCCGCTATGTGCCGGGCAGCCTGACGGTGGACAGCAAGACCGTCACCCCCACCAGGACCGATCCCCTGACAGTCCCCCTGGATGTGGGCGGGGCGGTACGGTTCACCGCGGTGGCCTCCGACACCGGCACAAAAACCCTCACCGCCAACATAGCCGCCGGTGGAGAAACCCATCAGGAAACCCTGGACTTTGCGGTAAGCGCCTTTGATCTCTCTCTCCCCAGCCGTACTTCCCGGCTGGAGCTGCCTGTGTCGGGCACGGCGGTGCCCGAGAGCACCGTCACCTTCTATGAGGGCAAGGACGCGCTGGGCGTGGCCCAGGCCAACGTTTTGGGCACCTGGTCGGGAACTGTGACCCTCCCCGATGTGGAGGGAGTTCACACGGTGTACGCCCTGCTCACCCTCACCGACGGCAGCACCATCCGCTCGGAGGATTATGAGGTGACATACCTCCCCGAAACCGACGAGGTGGAGACCCTTACGGTCACAAACCATACTTACAGCTCGGACAACACCGGCGCCATTTTGGAGACGTCCTTTGTCATCAACTATGTCACTGGTGAGAACAGCCACAATCACTACACCTTCTGGCCCGAACTCCCCACCCTGGAGTTCCGGGTGGACTTTGCCAAGGATTCCTCGGCTCAGAAGCGGGTAACCGTCATCACCTACAATTATGTTGGAGAGCAGATCCAGGTCCCTCTACGGTATCACGCGGCGGAGGACGCCTGGATCGGGGAATATGATTACACAGCCTACAACGCGCCCAAGGGGTTCCAGGTGGAGTTTGTCCCCAACAACGGAAGCACCCCGGAGCAGTCCCCCGGGGTGGATGTGGAGCCCGGCCAGGAGCCGGAACCCGAGGAGCCGGAGGAGACCGAAGAGCTCCAGGCCTATGACTACACCGACGGAGCCTTTGCCGTGGGCGGGCCGGACTTTACCTTCCAGGTATCCGACCCCTCCTCCCTGACGGTATCCGACGGCTGGGGCCAGGAGATCCCCTTCACCTCCGCCTCCACCGGCAGCGGGTATTCCGTCAGCCCCGCCTGGGACGGCGACGGCATCTATGTAGCGGAGCTGGACAGCGGCGTTTTTACGGACTACCCCGACGTGGACCAGCTGTATGTGGTCATCGACGGCATGGACCTGGAGGCCCCGGCGGAGGTGGTGTACGCCGAGGGGGTCCAGTTTGTGGACCAGCTTCCGGCAAGCCTTACCCCCGGCAGCGTCTATGTGGTGGGCGACTTTGAGGAGGCCTGGGGGGTCACAGAGGACGGCCAGCTGGTAGAGGCCGGCATCAACAATATTTTTGAAACGCTGTCCTTCTCCCAGGCGGACATTGATACCAGCGTACCCCCTCAAATCGACGGTCTGGAGGAGCTGGAGGCCCAGTTGACGGAAAATATACTGCAATCCGGCTTCTATTCCGAGCTTTTGGATCTGATGTCCCCTTATTCCAGCTCCGCCGAGCTGGCGGTGCTTTCCCCTCCGGAGGTAAAGATCGTACCCAGCTGGAAAACAGATCCCACCAATCCGGATAAGCGCACCCTGGCACTGAAAACAACCCTTACCATCTACTTACCTGGTGCGACCGCGACGATTACGGAAACCACCAGTCTGGATCTGCTCTTCCGGTTTAACCTGGGCTGGGGCTTCTGGCGGGAGACCGGTCCCCAGGAACCGGCCTATCTGACAGCCACCATTACCGAGGACATTGAAGCGGATATTACCCTCACCACCAGCAGCAACCCTATAGACCTTCTTCTCAACAGCTATTTTCATGAAGACGCCAACCAGCGCATCCTGGAGGAAGTGGGGATCAGCGGCTTCTGGAACAGTCCATCCCTCTCCTTTGCTCCCTCCATCCCCATCGGCACCACCCCCCTGGAGTTCTCCCCCAGCATCTCCATCGGCATGGAGGGCCTTCTCTACGGAATCACAACAAGCGAGATCCGGACCACCGCTTCCGCCAGCGCGGGCGTGGCCTATGTCAATAACACGTTCCGCTGCTTTGGCTCCACATCCCTGGGCGGTGCTTTCCAGTCCACCTCCCATGCTGTATGTTGGATCGCCCCTTCCCTTCGGTTTGGTCTGAATCTGAATCTGCTCGAAATCATCACCGCCGGGATCTATAGTGAGTTTGTGGTGGGCAACATCAATATCGGCCACGGCAAGGTAAACTCCCAGGGACAATATAAGCAAGAAAAATATCAACAGTTAGCCATTGTGTCCCGTTCCGGCGCGGAGGCTGGGCTAACCTTTGGGAAAAAGCTGGGTAAGTCCGATTTTGAATTTGGCATTGCCAGTCTCACCAAGGATTTTACCTCGGACAACCTAAAGAATACGTTTTTCCGTAAGGAAAGCGGAGAAAAGTACATGCCCACCAAATTTACCGTTTTGGAGGGTGCACCCATTCTGGTTACCGACGGGGACCGCCTTACCGAGCTGGTCAACATGGCCATGGACTATATGGACTTTTCCGGCCTCCAGGCGGAGGAAGGCCCACCCGACGACATCCCCACCGGCAGCCGGGTGTTTGGCCTGGACCGCTACTGGTTTGAATTGGTAGATCAGGGACAGAACAGCCCCATCACCGTCAGCCGGGACGGCATCGTCTCGGTCAACGGCAGCCCGCAGGAGGAATACAGTATCCCCGTAAAAGTCCACTACACCGGGCTGGGAGACAATTATGACCTGTGGAAGGTGGTCACCCTCAAGTACACCCCCGCCAAGCTCACCATTTACAAGGAGGCGGAGGGCACTCTTCCCATCGCCACCTTCCTGGTCACCGACGAGACCACCAACGACACCCTGGGCACCTATACCACCGATGCCGGGGGCTCGGTGACCTTGCCGGTACCCCCCGACCACCAGCTGGAGATCGAGGAGATCGACTGGCCCGCAGGCTATATGCCCCTCACCAGAGTCAAGACCCTCACCACAGAGCTGGGTCAAAACGACATTACCTTTATCAACGTGCCGTATGAGGAAGAGGAACCCATTACCACCTACATTGACTATGATACCCCGGTAGGGGTGGACCCCTCCGGCTACGTGTATGAGGGCATCCCCTCCAACCGGCTCTCCGGGGTGACTACCACCCTATACTACAGCGACAGCGAGACCAAGCCCACCAAAAACGCCGCCGAAAGCCAGAAGTGGGACGCCGCCGCCTTTGACCAGCACAATCCCCTTACCACCGACCTGATGGGGCAGTACCTGTGGATGGTGCCCGACGGCTGGTGGCAGGTGAAGTACGAAAAGGCGGGCTACCAGACCGTCTACAGCGACTGGCTGCCGGTGCCCCCCGTCCAGACCGACGTGAACGTAGGCCTGGTGTCCACGGCGGCGGCCACCCTCACCCTGACCTGTGAGATCGGCCAGTCCCCCGTCCTGAAATTCAGCCGCCCGGTGGAGACCGCCACGGTGACCGCCCAGACGGTGACCATCACCCGGAACGGGTCCCCCCTCACCGGTACCCTCACCCCCCTGGACGCCGGGCTGACTGATGACGGCAAGCTGTGCGCCACCGCCTTCCGGTTCCAGGCGGCGGAGGGCCTTCAGGACAAGGACGCGCTGGCCGTCCAATATAGCCAGGTAATGACCTACGCCGGTACCCCCAGCGGCGGCACCGCCTCGCTGATCCTGGAGGACCCCATGCCCTTTGCCGACGTGGCTGACGGGGCCTACTACTATGACGCGGTGATCTGGGCGGTGAACCACCAGCCCCAGATCACCAACGGCACCAACGCCGCAGGCACCCTCTTCTCCCCCGACATGAGCTGCACCCGGGCCCAGGTGGTCACCTTCCTGTGGCGGGCCATGGGCCAGCCCCAGCCCAAGAGCACCCACAATCCCTTCACCGACGTGGACGAAACCGCCTACTACTACCAGGCGGTGCTGTGGGCGGTGGAGCAGGGCATCACCAACGGCACCAACGCCGCAGGCACCCTCTTCTCCCCCGACGCCACCTGCACCCGGGGTCAGATCGTCACCTTCCTCCACCGGACGGAAAAGACCCCGGAGCCCCAGACGGAGGACAACCCCTTCCAGGATGTGAGCGGTTCGGCCTACTACTACGACGCCGTGCTGTGGGCGGTGGAGATTGGCGTCACCAACGGCACCAATGCCGCCGGTACCTTCTTCTCCCCTGACGCCACCTGCACCAGAAGCCAGATCGTCACCTTCCTGTATCGGGACATGGAATGATCCCATAAAAAATGGCTGCCTTTTCAGGCAGCCATTTTTTATGTTATTCCTCGTCCAGCTTGAGCACCGGCATAAAGGCCTCGGTGGGGATCTGGACTGTCCCCAGACTCCGCATCTTCTTCTTGCCCGCCCCACAAAGGGCTTGCCCTTTGTGGGGACCCCATTTTTATTTGACATGCTCGGCGGAAGTGAATTCCGCCTGCGCCAAGGTTTTGAGCCCTGCCCAAAACGCTTGTACGGCGCAAGCGCCGCCCCGCCTTGCGGGGCCCAGAGGGTAAGAAAAGATACGTTCCGTTTATTCCTCGTCCAGCTTGAGCACCGCCATAAAGGCTTCCGTGGGGATCTGCACGGTGCCAAGAGAGCGCATTTTCTTCTTGCCCTCTTTCTGCTTTTCCAGCAGCTTCTTTTTCCGGGTGATGTCGCCGCCGTAGCACTTGGCCAGCACGTCCTTCCGCATGGCCTTGACGGTTTCCCGGGCAATGATCTTGCCGCCGATGGCGGCCTGCACCGGCACCTCAAAGAGCTGGCGGGGGATATTCTCCTTCAGCTTTTCGCACAGCCGCCGGGCCCGGGGATAGGCCTTGTCCTTGTGGGCGATGAAGGAGAGGGCGTCCACCTGGTCGCCGTTGAGGAGCATGTCTACCTTCACCAGCTCGGAAGGCTCATAGCGGTCCATCTCGTAGTCCAGGGAGGCGTAGCCCTTGGTGCGGGCCTTCAGGGTGTCGAAGAAGTCGTAGATGATCTCTCCCAGGGGCATGGAGTAGTGGAGTTCTACCAGGTTGGTGTCCAGATACTGCATGTCCTTGTACTCTCCCCGGCGCTCCTGGCACATGGGCATGATGTTGCCCACGTAGTCAGGGGGCGTGACGATGGACACCTTGGCGTAGGGCTCCTCCGCCATTTCGATGACGGCGGGGTCGGGGTAGTTGTGGGGGTTATCCACCATCACCACCGAGCCATCGGTCTTGGTGATCCGGTAGATGACGGAGGGCAGGGTGGTGATGAGATCCAGGTCGAACTCCCGCTCCAGCCGCTCCTGGATGATCTCCATGTGGAGCATCCCCAAAAAGCCGCAGCGGAAGCCAAACCCCAGGGCCACAGAGGATTCCGGCTCAAAAGACAGAGAGGCGTCGTTGAGCTGGAGCTTCTCCAGAGCGTCCCGCAGGTCGGGGTACTTGGAGCCGTCCTCGGTGTAAATGCCGCAGTACACCATAGCCCGTGCGGGGCGGTAGCCGGGCAGTGGCTCGGTTGCCCCGTTGTCCGCCCCGGTGATGGTGTCACCCACCTGGGTGTCCTTCACATTCTTGATGGAGGCGGTGAAGTAGCCCACCTCCCCGGCGATGAGCTCCTTGCAGGGCTCCATGCCCAGGGGGAGCAGGTGGCCGCACTCCAGCACCTGATAGGTGGCGCCGGAGGCCATCAGCTTCACGTTCATGCCGGTCCTGATCGTCCCCTCCATGACCCGGAAGTAGACGATGACCCCCCGGTATGCGTCGTACTGGCTGTCAAAAATGAGAGCCTTCAGGGGAGCCTTGGGGTCCCCCTTGGGGGCGGGGATGTTTTGTACGATGTCCTCCAGCACGGCGGGGATATTGATGCCCACCTTGGCGGAGATCTCCGGGGCATCCTGGGCAGGAATACCGATGATATTCTCGATCTCGTCCTTCACCCGCTGGGGATCGGCGGCGGGCAGATCGATCTTGTTCACCACCGGCAAAATCTCCAGGTCGTGCTCCATAGCCAGGTAGGTATTGGCCAGGGTCTGGGCCTCAATGCCCTGGGCGGCGTCCACCACCAGAATTGCCCCCTCGCAGGCGGCC
The DNA here is from genome assembly GCF_016901955.1 of Pseudoflavonifractor phocaeensis. Lineage (GTDB taxonomy): Bacteria > Bacillota > Clostridia > Oscillospirales > Oscillospiraceae > Flavonifractor > Flavonifractor phocaeensis_A. Next base: position 14,992 of record NZ_JACJLC010000018.1, on the reverse strand, counting down.
AGGGACCGGGAAACCTCATAGTTGAAGTCCACATGGCCGGGGGTGTCGATGAGGTTGAGCTCGTAGGTCTCCCCATCGGCGGCCTGGTAATTCAGCCGCACCGCCCGGGCCTTGATGGTGATGCCCCGCTCCTTTTCCAGGTCCATGTTGTCCAGCAGCTGGGACTCCATCTCCCGGGCAGTGACTGCGTTGCACTGCTCAATGAGCCGGTCGGACAGCGTGGACTTACCATGGTCGATATGGGCAATGATAGAGAAGTTTCTGATCTTGGATTGGTCGGTCAAGTGAATACCTCCCGTTATAATATGACGTTATTATCAACTATTGTAGTGAAATTTGTGGGCTGGAATCCCGCAAAACCATCCGGGCGGGCGGGTCTGGGAACCCGCCCCTACGATATCCCACTTTTCACTCTGATGTTACCGCTCCTGGTGGCGGGCGTCCACCCGGCGGTTGATGCGCTCGCCGGTGTTGTGGATGATCTGGAGAAGGGACTGGTACAGACCAGGGTAATTTTTGGACAGGGCGTCATTGTTCATGGCGGGCAGGTTGCCCTTCTCCTTGACACAGTCGGCCAGGGCCTGGACGTAGTCGGACTCGGCGCAGATCATGTCGGCGGTGGGTATTCCGGCGGTGAACTCCCGGGCGGACACCGAGAAAAAGTCCTCGTTCTGGGTGCCGTCAGCCCGGTACAGGTGACGGAACATCTTATAGATGGCGGTACCCAAAAAGTCGGCGGCGGCGTTGATGGCCTCCTTCTTCCCCGTTTTGCCCAGCAGGTCGAAAAGCACCCCGGTGGAGTTGACCAGCAGTTTTTTATTCAGAGTGGCCAGGATGGAGCCGTGGAGCACGTTGTCCTTTTCGGCGGAGTAGTCGTACAGCTCCTCGGCGGCGATGGTGGTGCCGTCCCGGCTGAGAGTCCGGCCCAGGAGAAAGTCGGCGGACACATTGTAATAGTTGCAGGCCTTGATGACAAAGGCCAGGCCGGGCTCCCGGACGCCGTTTTCATAGTGGGACAGCAGGGCCTGGCTGATCCCCAGCTCCTTGGCCACCGCCCGCTGGGATACCCCCTTCTCCTGCCGCAGCAGGGAAAGACAGCGGGAAAAATCTGATGACATAGCGCACCTCTCTCAATCTCTATTTAGCAGCCCATCCCACTTTGGGATGTCGGCCGAGGTCATAAACAATACGTATAGTATAATTTTTAAAATACAAAAAGTAAAGTCATATTTTTTACAATTATTTCGGCCGGTTGGCTTGTAGTTTTTGGGATGGCGGGTGTATAATAACTATACCGCCAAGTCTTTTGGCACAAACTGGTCTGTATATTTGAATTGGAGGAGATTCCCATGGCCATTCATATGTTTCAGCAACTCATCGATACTCTGAAAAAGAGCCCCAAAAAGATCGTTTTTACCGAGGGTACCGATCCCCGCATCCTGGAGGCCAGCGCCCGTCTGCTGGCCGGTACCTGGCTGACCCCCGTGCTCATCGGCAATGTGGACGAGGTCCACGCCGCCGCTGAGGAGGCCGGCTACAACATCCGGGGCGCTGAGATCGTTGACCCCGCCACCTACGACGAGATGGACAAGATGGTGGAGGCCATGGTGGAGCTGCGCCGCGGCAAGATGACTTCCGACGAGTGCCGGGCCGCCCTGAAGAAGGGCAACTACTTCGGTACCATGCTGGTGAAGATGGGCGTGGCCGACTGCCTGCTGGGCGGCGCCACCTATTCCACCGCTGATACCGTCCGCCCCGCTCTCCAGCTCATCAAGACCAAGCCGGGCAACAAGATCGTGTCCTCCTGCTTTATTCTGGTCCGTGAGGGCGTGGGTGACAACACCGTGCTGGCCATGGGCGACTGCGCCATCAACATCGATCCCACCGAGGACGAGCTGGTGGAGATCACCACTGAGGTGGCCCACTGTGCCCGCACCTTTGGCATCGACCCCAAGGTGGCCATGCTGAGCTACTCCACCAAGGGCTCCGGCAAGGGCGAGACCGTGGACAAGATGCGCCACGCCTATGAAAAGGTCCTGGCCACCAATCCCGACTTCGCCGTGGACGGCGAGCTTCAGTTTGACGCCGCTGTCTCCCCCAAGGTGGCCGAGACCAAGTGCAAGGACTCCAAGGTCGCCGGTCAGGCCAACACCTTTATTTTCCCCAACATCAACGCGGGCAACATTGGCTACAAGATTGCCCAGCGTCTGGGCGGCTTTGACGCCTACGGCCCCGTGCTGCTGGGCCTGAACGCCCCCATCAACGACCTGTCCCGTGGCTGCAACGCCCAGGAGGTCTACTCCATGGCCATCATCACCGCGGCTCTGGCCTGATCCGTACATCCATCCGGGGAGCACCTGTGCCAAGCGCAGGTGCTCCCTTTTCTTGAGCAGTCACAAAACGGTTGCACTAATTTCCATTTTATGGTATATTGAAACAAATCCCGGGGAGGTGAATGGCCATGCCCAAGCGGCTGTTGGAAAAGGCGGCGGTCAAGTTTACGCTGGAGATGGTAAAGCTGTATTTTACCAAGCGCCTCTCCAGGTCGGCGGCGGAGCTGGCCTATTTTCTGGTGCTGTCCTTTTTTCCACTGCTCATTTGCCTCAACGCCTTTATCAGCCTGCTGCCCATTGACCTGCCCGGGGTGATCCAGGCAGCCTCTCCCCTGCTTCCCCAGGCCATTGCCGGGATCCTGTTGGAATACGTGCGCTATATCACCACCAACCAGTCCCCCGGACTGCTGGTGGCGGGGGTGCTCACCACCCTTTTTTTCGCCTCGGCGGCCTTTCGCAGCCTGATGGCGGTGATGGAGGATCTGTACGGCCGGAAGGGCTATCGGGGGTTCCGGCAGATTCTGGCCAGCTTTGTGTTTTCCCTGCTGCTGCTGGTAACCATCTGTCTGTCCCTGGTTGTACTGCTCACCGGCGGCTGGCTGTTTCAGGCCATAGAGGAGTTTTTCCACCTGGAGTCTCACCTGCTCCCCTGGGACTGGCAGTGGCTGCGGTTTTTGCTGCTGTTTTTTCTGGTCTTTTTCTTTGTATCGGTGGTCTACCGCATGGCCGCCCCCCGAGGCAAGCCCCGGCCTCCCGTTCTGACAGGGGCCTTTCTGGCCTCCGTAGCCCTGGTGCTTTCCTCCATGCTTTTCTCCCTGTTCATCGGCCTGTCCTCCCGGTACTCCCTGGTGTACGGATCCCTGGCCTCCATTATCATCATGCTGGTGTGGCTCTACCTCTGCGGCAACATCCTGATCATTGGCAATCTGTTCAACTGCGTGTGGTACCGGCACAAAAAGGTCAAATACCTGAAAGAGCTGAAAAAAGAAGAATATTAACGGGCCTGCTGCGACATTGCGGCAGGCCCGTGGGCTTATATTCTGTTTCGCTCCAAAATAGCCCCCAGACCCAAAAAGGTCAGATCGGGCTCCCAGCGGACGGGGATCTGGAGCAAAGGGGCCACCAGGGAGCTGTGACCTCCGGTGAGCACCACGGTGATGGGCCCCAGCTCCTCTTCCAACCGGCGGGAGACGCTCTCAATGGCGCCCACCGCCCCATAGAGGGCTCCGTGGCGCATACAGGATATGGTATCCGTGCCCAGCACCCCCTCCGGCGGAGCCAGAGTCACCGGTGGCAGCTGGGCCGCCCGGGCGGCCAGAGCCTCCAGCCCCAGGGAGACCCCCGCCAGGATCATCCCCCCCAAAAACCGGCCGTCTTTGTCGGCCACCGACAGGGTGGTGGCGGTACCCAGGTCAAAGACCGCCGCCGGCCCGCCGTACAGGGTCAGGGCGGCCACGCAGTCCACCACCCGGTCCATGCCCAGATTGGAGACGTCATACTGCTCCAGGGACAGGCCGGTGGGGGTATCCTTCTCCACCACCAGGGTTGGGCGACCGGTGAGCCGCTCCAGTCCCTCCCCCACCGGGCCGGTCAGAGCAGGCACCACCGAGGAGAGTACCGCCCCCTCCGGGGCGGGCAGACCGGTCCCGGCCAGTTGCTTTTCAAACACAGCCCCCCAGGCCCCCCCGTCCAGGGCGGGAGCTCCGGGCAGGCGGCGGGTGAACACCACCTTCCGGCCCTCCAGCGCGGCCAGGGCCACGGTGGTGTTGCCGATATCTGCCGCCAGGATCATCAGGCGGGCTGGACCACAGGGGCCTTTTCCAGCTTCAGGGCCCGCACCAGGGGAACGCACACGGCGGGGGTGACCACAGCGGCTACGATGGCCTCAGGCACCCCATTCATGGCCACGATGCCCAGAATGAAGGCCAGCACCTCGGTGGCGGGGATGCCCTGGGCGGCGGCGTAGGCCTCGGTAAAGATAACGCCAATGGAGCCCATCACCAGGGCGGTGTTGGTGAGCGCGCCTACGATCCCGGCGATCACCATGCCCGTGGTCTGGACGCCGGCATTGGATTTCCGGAACAGGAATTTAATGAAAGTGTACGCCAGCCAGGGGGTGACCCCTACCAGGATGCGGGGGACAAAGCAAATAAACAGGGCCCAGGGGCTGCCCCGGTCCAGACCGGGGACGGGGATCAGGGGAGAAAAGACAAAAGAGGACAGGCCGGGCACAAGCGTATTTTTGATCATGCTGGACAAGCCAAACATAACCCCCAGAAAAGCACCCTTCTTGGGCCCCAGAAGAATGGAACCGATGATCACCGGCACATGGAGTATGGTGGCCTTGATGACGGGCAGGTCAATGAGACCCAGGGGGGTAAAGGTGAGCAAAAAGATAATACCGGTGAACATAGCCAGAATGGCCATGCTCTGGATCTGTTTGCTCCGCTGGGACCGGGTGGGTGCTTGTTTCATATACAATTACCTCCTGCTGCCGTTCCCCGTGGGGATACAGCGCAAAATTTTGTGTGGCTCCCCTCCCGCGCCGGGCCTGCCGTCTCCACCGAGTACAGCGGTCCTGAGAGGTACAGCCGCAGTCATTATACCGGCTCTGTCCACAAAATGCAATCGGAATGTGGAAAAGCGGGGGGCGGTCTGCTATAATTGGGGGCGGCGGGCGCACAGTGTGCGCCCCTACTGCACATTTGGAACACCCCTGCGTAGGGGCGGCCTGAGGCCGCCCGTCTGATAAAAGGAGAGAACTTATGTTAAAAGGAAAAACCGTGCTGTTGGCCGTCACCGGCGGCATTGCCTGCTATAAATCCGCCTCCCTGGCCTCCGCCCTGGTGAAGCAGGGGGCCAACGTCCAGGTGCTGATGACCAAAAACGCCACCGAGTTTATCGGCCCCCACACCTTTGAGTCCCTGACGGGCAATCGGGTGAGCGTGGACACCTTTGACCGGAACTACACCTTCCAGGTGGAGCACATCGCCCTGGCCGACCAGGCCGACCTGGTGCTGGTGGCCCCCGCCACCGCCAACGTGCTGGCCAAGCTGGCCCACGGCCTGGCCGACGACATGCTCACTACCACCATTCTGGCCTGCGACTGCCCCAAGATCGCCGCCCCCGCCATGAACACCAGGATGTACGAAAACCCCGTCACCCAGGACAACCTGGACATTCTGCGAAAGTACGGCTGGGAAATCGTGGAGCCCGCCAGCGGCCGCCTGGCCTGCGGGGCGGTGGGCAAGGGCAAGATGCCCGAGCCGGAGGATCTGCTGGAATGTGTCCTCCACGCCCTCAGCCATGAAAAGGATATGACCGGCCTCAACGTGCTGGTCACCGCCGGACCCACCCGGGAGGCCCTGGACCCGGTGCGCTACCTCACCAACCACTCCACCGGCAAGATGGGCTACGCCATCGCCAAGGCCGCCGCCGCCCGGGGAGCGGCCGTCACCCTGGTGTCCGGGCCGGTGGATCTGAAAAAGCCCCCCTACCTGGAGGTGGTGGACGTCGTCTCCGCCCAGGATATGTTTGAGGCGGTGACCAGCCGTGCCCCGGAGCAGGATATCATCATCAAGGCCGCCGCCGTGGCCGACTACCGCCCGGCCGCGGTGGCGGAGGACAAGATCAAAAAGAGCGGTACCGACGCCGACCTGTCCCTCCCCCTCTCCCGCACCAGCGACATCCTGGCCTGGCTGGGAGCCCACCGGCGGCCGGGGCAGTTTCTCTGCGGCTTTTCCATGGAGACCCGCGACATGGTGGAAAACTCCAAAAAGAAGCTGGAGAAAAAGGGCATCGACCTCATCGCCGCCAACAACCTGAAGCAGGCAGGGGCGGGCTTTGGGGTGGACACCAACGTGCTCACCCTCATTGCCGCCGACGGGGCCAGGGAGCTCCCCCTGATGAGCAAGGAAGAGGCCGCCCACGCCCTGCTGGATGAAATTATGGCCCGCCGGTGACCTCCCCCCCTTTTTTGCCTTGACGAACAGGGGAAAAGGTGATAAAATACGCCCATTACAGGCTGTGACCGGGAAGAGTACCCCCTTGTTTCGCCTCAGAGAGGAGCCGGACGGTGCAAGGCTTCGGTGAAAGGGGAGGGAAGGCGCCCGTAAGCCGCGGGGAGGCAATGCCCCGCCGGTCCCCCGCCGTTACCGGGAATGAAGCGCGTACCAGCCAGGTACGAATTCAGGTGGAACCACGGACATTTTGTTCGCCCTGAGCCGAAAACCGGCTCAGGGCGTTTTTTGTTTACAGCGTCTGAGGCCGTGAGCAGGGGAGATAACGCCGAGCGCAGGGCAGAGCCCAGGATCGCTGGAAGCGGGCCGGGTCTGCACGGAGCCGGAGAAGTTATCTCCCCGTCCGCGCACGTGCCGAAGCGTGAGTAACGCTTTGGGCCAAGCAAAAAGCTTCCTCCCTCCGGGGGGAAGCTGGCAGCCGCAGGCTGACTGATGAGGGGAAGCACCGTACTTCCGCCCCCTCATCCGGCCCTCCGGGCCACCTTCTCCCCTGGGGAGCGAAGGTCAAATACCAGAAAAGGAGCATGATACCCATGAAAAACACCGACAAGACCATGGAACAGATCGTCACCCTGTGCAAGGGCCGGGGCTTCATCTTTGCCGGCAGCGAGATCTACGGCGGTCTGGCCAACACCTGGGACTACGGCCCTCTGGGCGTGGAGCTGAAGAACAACGTAAAGAAGGCCTGGTGGAAGAAGTTCGTCCAGGAGAACCCCTATAACGTGGGTCTGGACGCCGCCATCCTGATGAATCCCCAGGTGTGGGTGGCCTCCGGCCATGTGGGGGGCTTCTCTGACCCGCTGATGGACTGCAAGGAGTGCAAGGAGCGCTTCCGCGCCGACAAGGTCATCGAGGACTGGTGCCAGGAGAACAGCTTTGACCTGGGCCACAGCGTGGACGCCATGAGCCAGGCCGACATGAAGGCCTTTGTGGAGGAGCACAACATCCCCTGCCCCACCTGCGGCAAGCACAACTGGACCGACATCCGCCAGTTTAACCTGATGTTCAAGACCTTCCAGGGAGTCACCGAGGACGCCAAGAATACGGTGTACCTGCGGCCCGAGACCGCCCAGGGCATTTTTGTGAATTTCCAGAACGTGCAGCGCACCACCCGGCGGAAGCTGCCCTTCGGCGTGTGCCAGGTGGGCAAGTCCTTCCGCAACGAGATCACCCCCGGCAACTTCACCTTCCGCACCCGGGAGTTTGAACAGATGGAGCTGGAGTTCTTCTGCCAGCCGGGCACCGAGCTGGAGTGGTTCAAGTACTGGAAGGAGTTCTGCCACCAGTGGCTGCTGGACCTGGGTATGAAGGACGAGAACCTGCGGCTCCGGGACCACGAGCCTGAGGAGCTCTCCCATTACTCCAACGCCACCACCGACTTTGAGTTCGTCTTCCCCTTCGGCTGGGGCGAGCTGTGGGGCGTGGCCAGCCGGACCAACTTTGACCTGAACGCCCACCAGACCACCTCCGGCAAGGACATGACCTACTTTGACCAGGAAAAGAACGAGCACTATATCCCCTATGTCATCGAGCCCTCTCTGGGCGCCGACCGTGTGACCCTGGCCTTCCTGGTGGACGCCTTCGACCAGGAGGTGGTGGGTCAGGACAAAAAGGGCAACGACGACATCCGCACCGTGCTCCGCCTCCACCCCGCTCTGGCTCCCTTCAAGTGCGCCGTGCTGCCCCTGTCCAAGAAGGAGGTCCTGTCCGGCCCCGCTCAGCAGCTGCGGGACGAGCTGGCGAAGGAGTTTATGGTGGACTATGACGACGCCGGCTCCATCGGCAAGCGCTACCGCCGCCAGGACGAGATCGGCACCCCCTTCTGCATCACCCTGGACTTCCAGACCGTGGGCGACGAGAACACCCCCGCCGACGGCTGCGTCACCATCCGGGAGCGGGACTCCATGGAGCAGGTGCGCATCCCCATGAGCGAAGTGAAAAACTATATCGCTGAGCGGGTCAAGTTCTGATTTCTCATCAAAAAATGGGTCTGTCGTAAATACGACAGACCCATTTTTTCATGCGGTTCTTTTATACCCCCATGGCCTCCCGGGCGAACTCGGCGGCCTGCTCCAGGTCCTCCTGATCCGGGTGGGACAGGGCCATGTCAAAGGCCTGTAGCATAGTCTTGAGCTTGCCGTTTTCCGGATCGGCCTTCAGCTGGGCCTCGTACCGGTCCTTCACCGCCTGGGGCATTTTCCCGGTGCAGAAAAAGGTGCTTACCACCTGGTTTCCCTTGGGTACCTCCGCCTGGAACCGGTCGGCCAGGGCTCCGAAGTACAGCTCCGAAATACCAAAACCGGCGGTGCCGAAGAGGGCCACCCGTTTGCCGAAAAGCCCGGCCAAAAATTCCTTCATGGCAGCGGTGGGACCCCCCTTGTCGGTCCAGGACCCGGCAAACACCAGCTCCGCCCGGTCCACATTCTGGGGGGGCGGGCCAAAGGCCACGATCTCCTGGCCGGTACAGGCCTCCCTGATGGCCTGGGCCACCTGGGCGGTGTTGCCGGTCAGGCTGTCATATACAATGGCGATACGCATAAAATTCTCCTTGCTCCGGCGGGGGATGTTTAGCCCCCTATTTGTACTTTTTGCTCTCCGCCACCGCCAGCTCGTCGCAGCGGTTGTTATACGGATTGTCAGCATGGCCCTTGACCCAGTGGAGGTTCACCCTGTGGTAGGCGCACAGGTCCAGCAGCTCCTCCCACAGGTCTGGATTGAGGGCGGGCTTTTTGTCCGATTTGATCCACCCTCTGGCCCGCCAGCCCTTGGCCCAGCCCTTTTGCAGAGCGTCGATGACATACTTGGAGTCGGAGTAGAGCTCCACGGCGCAGGGCTCCTTCAGGGCCTTCAGGGCGGTAATCACCCCCGTCAGCTCCATGCGGTTGTTGGTGGTGTGGGCCGCCCCGCCGGAGAGCTCCTTTTTATGCTCCCCATATTGCAGGATGGCCCCCCACCCTCCGGGGCCCGGATTGCCTGAGCAGGCTCCGTCGGTGTAAATGGTAACTGTTTTCATGCTTCTCCTTCCAGACCTTCCCCCTACAGGGGGGTCGGACTGTCCGGGGGACAGTCCGATCAAAGGAACCTTTCCTTGACCCGTGGTGCCCCCGCAGGGGGCGGATGAGGGGGCACGCCGTTCCACTTCCTGATCAATGACCGTGCAGACACCCTCAAACCGGTGTAAAATATCCAAATTGCTAAACCGTAATATGGTAATACCATAGTTCTGGCTCAAAAACGCCGTGCGGGTTCGATCCTCTTCCTGTCCCGCCTCCTCAAAATGCTGGGAGCCGTCCAGCTCTACCGCCAGCTTGGCAGAGGCACAGTAGAAATCCAGGATATAAGAGCCAAATACCACCTGCCGCCGAAATTGGATGGGATAGGTACGCAAAAACTGATACCACAACTTGTTTTCTTCTTTGGTGGCGTTTTTTCTCAGACACTGGGCGTTTCTTTTCATCCATAAACGCATGTCATACGCCCCCTCATCCGGCCCTGCGGGCCACCTTCCCCCCTGTGGGGGGAAGGTCAAGCGGTATTATATTATAATTCCTTCAAAATCTCCTGCCGCTTCTGGTCGTACTCCTCCCTGGTGATGAGCCGCTGGTCGTAGAGGGCCTGGAGCTGGCGCAGCCGCTCCTCCGGGTCCTGCCCGGGGGCGTTTTCCACACTTTCGTCCTCAATGTGGATTTCCGGACCCACATAGCCCTTGCCGAAGGCCTGGTACAGGTTGGTGGCCATGATTCCGGCGGCAAACAGGGTCCACAGAACGCCAAAGGCCCCGAAGGTGGGGATCACCACGAACAGGCCGATGAGCACAAAAATGCCCCCGGCCACCCCGCCGAACACCCCGCCGGTCTTACTGGGCCGGTAGGTCACCCGTTTTCTGGCCATGGCTTATGCCTCCCCTTCGGTTGCGGAGCTGTCCTCCTCGTCCTCCTCGTGGTCGGTGCGGGCGAAGGAGATCACCTTGACCCCCTCCTCCAGGTTCATGATCTTGACCCCCTGGGCGGTGCGGCCGTAGGTGGAGATACCGGACACCGCCATGCGGATGATGACCCCGGCGTCGTTGATGACCAGCACGTCGTCCTGGTCGTTCACCACCTTGACCCCCACCACGCATCCGGTCTTGTCGGTGACGTTGTAGCCCTTCAGGCCGAAGCCGCCCCGCTTCTGCAGGCCGCCGGAGCGGATATACTCGTCCATATCGGTACGCTTGCCATAGCCGTTTTCGGTGATCATCAGCACCTGATGCTCCCGCTTGGCCCGGGCGGCCCCCACCACGAAGTCGCCCTCCCGCAGGCTGATGCCCCGGACGCCGGCGGCGTCCCGGCCCATGCAGCGCACGTCGGTCTCCTTGAAGCAGATGGCCATGCCGTCATGGGTGACGATAAGGATGGCCTTGTCTCCGTCGGTCTCCCGGACGCAGATCAGCTCATCCCCCTCCTCCAGGGTGATGCAGCGGATGCCCGCCTTCCGGGCGGTGTGGATGGAGGAGAGCTGGATGCGCTTCACGGTGCCCCGGCGGGTGACCATCACCAGATACCGGTCCTCCGGGAACTCCCGCAGATGGATCATGGCGGTGACCTTCTCCTCCTGCTCCACTGGCAGGATGTTCACCAGATTGGTGCCCTTGGCGGTGCGGCCGGCCTCGGGGATCTGGTAGCCCTTCTTCCGGTGGACCCGGCCCTTGTTGGTAAAGAAGAGGATATAGTCGTGGGTGGAGGCGGTGAACACCGTGTCCACATAGTCCTCCTCCTTGGTGGCCATGGCGGTAATGCCCTTGCCCCCCCGGCGCTGGGCCCGGTAGGTGGAGGCGGGGGTGCGCTTGATGTAGCCCCCGGCGGTGAGGGTGAACACGCACTCCTCCTCCTCGATGAGATCCTCAATGTCGATCTCGTCCTCCACGTCCTGGATCTCGGTGACCCGGTCGTCGCCGTACTTGTCCCGGATGGCGATGAGCTCCTCCTTCAGCACCCCCCGGATCTTCTCCTCGCTGGCCAGCAGCTCGTTGTAGTAGGCGATGCGCGCCTCCAGCTCCTTATACTCGGCCTCCAGCTTCTCCCGGTCCAGGCCCTGGAGGGCTTTCAGGCGCATGTCCAGGATGGCCTGGGCCTGGACCTCATCCAGGCCAAAGCGGGCCATCAGGTTTTCCCTGGCGTTGTCATAGCTGGAGCGGATGATGCGGATGACCTCGTCGATGTTGTCCTGGGCGATGAGCAGACCCTCCAGCAGGTGGGCCCGCTCCTGGGCCTTTTTCAGGTCGTAGCGGGTGCGCCGGACGATGATCTCCTCCTGGAAGGCGATGTACTCGTCCAGGATGTGCCGCAGGGAGAGGATCTTGGGCTGGGACTGGTCGTCCACCAGGGCCAGCATGTTGATGGCAAAGGTGGTCTGGAGCTGGGTCTGGGCGAACAGGCGGTTGAGCACCACCTGGGGGTTGGCGTCCCGCTTCAGCTCGATGACCACCCGCATGCCGTTGCGGTCGGACTCGTCCCGGATGTCGGAGATGCCCTCCAGCCGCTTGTCCTCCACCTGGTCGGCCATGTTTTTGATGAGCATCCGCTTGTTGACCTGGTAGGGGATCTCGGTGACGATGATGCGGGTGCGGTTCTGGCCGAACTCCTCAAACTCCGTCCGGGCCCGGACGCACACCCGGCCCCGGCCGGTGGCGTAGGCCGCCCGGATGCCGGAGCGGCCCATGATGATCCCCTTGGTGGGGAAATCAGGGCCCTTCACGTGCTCCATCAGATCCCCCAGGGTGGCGTTGGGATCGTCCAGCACGCAGATGGTGGCGTTGATGACCTCCCGCAGGTTGTGGGGCGGAATGTTGGTGGCCATGCCCACGGCGATGCCCGCCGAGCCGTTGACCAACAGATTGGGGAACCGGCTGGGGAGCACCCGGGGCTCCTTCCGGGTCTCATCAAAGTTGGGGTCCCAGTTCACCGTGTCCTTTTCGATGTCCCGCAGCATCTCGTCAGAGATCTTGGACATACGGGCCTCGGTATACCGGTAGGCGGCGGCGGGGTCGCCGTCAATGGAGCCAAAGTTGCCGTGTCCGTCCACCAGGGGATAGCGCATGGAGAAATCCTGAGCCAGGCGCACCAGGGCGTCGTACACGCTGCCGTCCCCGTGGGGGTGGTACCGGCCCAGCACGTCGCCCACGCAGGTGGCCGACTTTTTAAAGGGCTTATCCGCCGTCAGGTTGTCCTCATACATGGCGTAGAGGATGCGCCGGTGGACCGGCTTCAGGCCGTCCCGCACATCGGGCAGGGCCCGGCCCTTGATGACGCTCATGGCATACTCGATATAGGACTGCTCCATCTCCTTCACCAGGGGTGAGGTGACGATGATCTGGTCCGGATACCGGATCTCCTCCGGGTCGTACTGTGGCTTTTTGCTCATGCTGTTGCCTCTCAATCTTCAGGATAGGAATCTGTTCCGTATAAGCTTCCCCCCTGTGGGGGGAAGCTGTCAGCCGCAGGCTGACTGATGAGGGGTTCTTTCAGTCGTGGGCCCCCTCATCCGGCCCTGCGGGCCACCTTCCCCCCTGTGGGGGGAAGGTAATATGGAATACAATCCCTTAATAATCCAGATTCACCGCGTACTTGGCGTTGCGCTCGATGAACTCCTTCCGGGGCTCTACCTTCTCCCCCATGAGGACAGTGAAGGTCTGGTCGGCCAGGACTGCGTCGTCCAGGGTGATCCGCCGCAGGGTACGGCGCTCCGGGTCCATGGTGGTCTCCCACAGCTCGTGGTAGTCCATCTCACCCAGGCCCTTAAAGCGGTTGATGATCACCTTGGCGTTGGGATTATCCCCCCGCAGCTCGGCGGCGATACGCTCCCGCTCCTCGTCGTCATAGGCTACCCGGGTGGTCTTGCCCTTGGTCAGCTTGAACAGAGGGGGCACGGCGGCATACACGTAGCCGTGCTCAATAAGAGGCCGCATAAACCGGAAGAAGAAGGTCAGCAGCAGGGTGCGGATGTGGGAGCCGTCCACGTCGGCATCGGCCATGATGATGATCTTGTGGTAGCGCAGCTTGGACAGGTCGAAGTCGTCTCCGATACCCGCTCCCAGGGCGGTGATGACGGGGGTGAGCTTGTCGTTGCCGTACACCTTGTCGGCCCGGGCCTTCTCCACGTTGAGCATCTTGCCCCACAGGGGGAGGATGGCCTGGAACCGGCTGTCCCGGCCCTGGGTGGCCGAGCCGCCTGCGGAGTCGCCCTCCACGATGTAGAGCTCGGTGAGCTCCGGATTGACCTCGTTGCAGTCCCGCAGCTTGTCGGGCATGGCGGCGCCCCCCAGAGCGGTCTTGCGGCGGATGGACTCCCTGGCCTTCCGGGCGGCCTCTCTGGCCCGGTTGGCCATGAGGGCCTTTTCCAGGATGGCCTTACCTACGGCGGGGTTTTCCTCCAGGTACTCGGACAGCTTTTCCGTGACGATGGAGTTGACCAGGGTGCGGATCTCGCTGTTGCCCAGCTTGGCCTTGGTCTGGCCCTCGAACTGGGCCTCGGTGAGCTTCACCGAAATGACGCAGGCAATGCCCTCCCGGCAATCCTCGCCGGACACCTTGTCCTCGTCCTTGAGAATCTTCATTTTCTTGCCGTAGTTGTTCAAAACGGTGGTGAGGGCCCGCTTGAAGCCCTCCTCATGCATACCGCCCTCCGGGGTGTGGACGTTGTTGGCGAAGGAGACGATGGTCTCGTTATAGCCGTCGTTGTACTGGAAGGCCACCTCCGCCATGGAGTCGTCCTTGACGCCCGCCATGTAGACCACCTCGGGGTGGATGGGGTCCTTGGACCGGTTGATAAAGGACACGAACTCCCGGATGCCTCCGGCGTAGTGCATGGTGTCCTCCTGCTCTTTGCCGGGCCGCCGGTCGATGGTATGGATGCGCAGGCCGGCGTTGAGGAAGGCCTCCTCCCGCATCCGGGTGTGGAGGGTGTCATAGTTGTATTCGGTGATCTCAAACATCTCGGGGTCAGGCTTGAAGGTGACCTCGGTGCCGTGGCGGTCAGTGTCCCCCACCACCTGCATGGGCTGGGTCACCTTGCCCCGGGAGAACTTCATCTCGTAGATCTTGCCCTCCTTGTGGACCCGGACGGTGAGCCACTCGGACAGGGCGTTGACCACGGAGGCGCCCACGCCGTGGAGGCCGCCGGACACCTTGTAGCCGCCGCCGCCAAACTTGCCGCCGGCGTGAAGGATGGTAAACACCACCTCCAGGGCGGGCAGGCCGGTCTGGGGCTGGATATCCACGGGAATACCCCGGCCGTTGTCCACCACGGTGATGATATCTCCTTCTTCAATGGAGACGGTGATCTCATCGCAGTAGCCCGCCAGGGCCTCGTCAATGGAGTTGTCCACGATCTCATACACCAGGTGGTGGAGACCGGACTCAGACGTGGAGCCGATATACATGCCCGGGCGCTTGCGGACGGCCTCCAGACCCTCCAGCACCTGGATCTCGGAGCCGCCGTATTCGTGCTCCACCTGGGTGGTGCTCTGTTCCAGTTCTAACTCGTCAGACATAATAATCACCATGCCGACCGCTTCGCTCTCGGCACAAATAGGGATGAAAGAGAGCAGACAAACGGTCGCCTTTCTTATAAAATTAGATTGGGGAGGAAGCACACTACAAC
>NZ_JACJLC010000170.1 GCF_016901955.1 Pseudoflavonifractor phocaeensis | reverse complement strand
CAATAAAGCGTACATGGTACTCGTCAAAGGTGCGCTTCAAAAGCCCCACTTCGACAACATCACGGCCAATCCTGCTTTGGTCTTTGATAATGACCGTAGCCACATTTCCTGCCCGGATTTCTTCCAGCATAGCGTCCAGCCCCGGACGCTTGAAAGTCGTTCCCCGCACTCCGTCATCGGTGAAGTGCCGGATATTCGTAAAGCCGTTCTTTTGAGCGTAGTCCTCCAAAATGCGCTTTTGGTTTTCTATCGACACGCTTTCCCCGGCTCGTTCATCGTCATGGGAAAGACGCTCGTACAGGGCTGTGATTTTTCCCTTGTCCGGCTGTTTCTTCATGGAGTGTAACCTCCTTTCTTGAGGGTGCGCGCTCCCTTTATCCTTATTGTAAATTACCATTGGGGTCCGTAACCACATAGGAGGAATGGCACTGGAGCAGGTTGGGCTTGACAAAGAACCTTGTTTTGCCTGAGCCGGAACCGCCGCAGACCAGGATATTTTTATTTCTTGCGTACTTGGGCTCCTTCGGGCGGCTCGACATGGTGATCCGCTCTGTCTGGGTAAGAAGGACATTTTGGGAGAAGTCTTTGTCCATGTAGGGGGCGATGTCGGCCGGGGTGCCCCAGCGGGCGCTCCCGTACTCGATGCCCCGGCGGTATTTCTTCGCGTTCTTGCCCTTGGAGTAGACCACCAGCCGGATCAGCACCGCGCCGGCGGCGCCCACGCACAGGTCCACCAGATGGAAGCTGGGTGCCAGACTGGCAAAGGCCGCCGAAAAGCCCTGCCCGATGTGGAGCATCTTCTCCGAGGCGTCCGCCCCAGGCGCCAGCCGCACACCCTGACAGAGCTTGTCAAAGAGATACACGAAGATAAGATACGGGAGGTTGAGCAGCACCAGCTTTTTCACCTTGTCGGTCATCGCGCCACCTCCCGGTCCTTGACCTTCTCCCGTTCCCGGTGTTTGGTCTTGGTCTGTTCCTGGGCCTGGGCCAGCCGCTCCCGGATGGTGGGGCGCTTCTCCCGGTCCAGGGTCATGGCGGTGAACTCCTTGAAAGCCGGTTGGAGCTGGTCCTTGTCCTTCGCCTTGAAAAACACATAGTAGTGCGGGGGCTCGGTGTGGGGGTCCTTCTTCAGGGCATAGTCGATGTCGTACTTCTTCGCCACCGCCGAAAACGCCTTGATGTTCTGCTCCGTGATCTCAATGCTGGTCAGGGAGGCCCCATGCTGTTTGAGCTGGTGAAGGGTCTGTTTCCCCTGGCGGAGGGTGCGCTGGGAGGGCTTTTTCTGCATCTCCTCCAGCACCTTCTTCAGGGCCTTTTGGAGCAGGTCCGCGGTCATCTTGCCCGCCTCCACCGAGAGGGAGACCACGCCCTGGGTGATTTCTTCCTGCATAGGCACTACCTCCTTTCTCCGCCGCCGTACAGGTCATGGCTCACCAGGGAAGTGTAGTAACTGCCGATGGTGGCCGGGGCGTTATACAGGGCGGCCAGCAGGTATTTCTTGATATTGCGGACATAGGTGGTGTTCTCCCGCATCCGGTCCAGCACATACTCGATGTGGGAGCTGTCCAGCTTCAGGAACCGGGACTTGACCACCTCCGCCGGGTAGTCGTCCCCGGCAATGCGGATGGTCTCCCGGCGGGAGCATACCGTGTCCACCATGAGCTCCACCAGCTCGTCCAGGCGGTCCCGGTCAAGCTGATGGCTCTGGATGAGGTAGTCATACTCGATGTTCTCCAAAATCAATTCCCGATAGCTCTCGCGCTCCCGCATCCAGTCCCGTCCCATCCCGTCCGAATCCCTGGGGGCTTGGGGGGTGGATAGGACAGGATTTGATCCTTCCGTACTTGATAGATCTTTTTTTGATTTTTCTTTACTTGATTTATTAGGCCTTGTTTGAAAAATAAAAGTTGCACAATAGAAGCAATAGTATAAAATTAAGAGCATGAAACGATATGAATTAACAAAAGAACAATGGGAACGTGTAAAGCCAC
>NZ_JACJLC010000169.1 GCF_016901955.1 Pseudoflavonifractor phocaeensis | reverse complement strand
TGAGCTATGTCAGGCCATTTGCTCTCCCATTCTAACAGCTTCGGCTTTGAGATGGAAAAAGACGCGGCTGGCTGCCGCGCCTTGAACCATAACTTTATTGTAGGAGGTGGGGTCATGGCGTATCTGTCTGATGACGAGCTTCTGGATACCGAGGGTGGCTTCACCGGATGGGACGATGGGACAGGCGCTGGGGCGGAGGAAACGCTGGAACAGGCGCTTGCGGAAGAACGTCTGGCCGAGCTGGAAAACGAGCTGGAGCAGGACGAGCATCCCATCGACTATGAAGCGGAGCTGGAGGACGAGGAAGAAGAAGCTGCCCCGGTCAGTGATAAACGGCTGAAACGGGAGATGCGGGCTGAGGCCATACGGCGGCTGGAGGAAGCCGCCCGCACGGAGAAGGATTTCCGGGCCGTGGTGGAGGAATGGAACAAGCTGGACCGGAACCGGGAGCGCCGGGAACGGGACCACGAAAACCTTCGTGGGGATGTGCCGCTGGAATATCAGGCGGTGCCGGAACCTAAGCTCATTCCCCGCTGGATGAACACCCCCACATACCGGCAGCTGATGGCCGGGAACTTTCTGGACATCCTGTTTGACTGCCCCTATGAAATGCACAACCTGACCGCCGATCCCTTTATTTCCCGCATGGTGGAGGAACTGAGCGAGGAACACAAGGAAGTTTTGTATTTTCTCTCTTTGCGGCTGTACAGCACCACCCGGCTTGCCGCTGTGCGTGGGCAGTCTGACCGCAATATCCGCAAGCTGCGAAAGACCATCCACAAGAAATTGCAGCGCCAGATGTATGACCATCTGTGCGGCAAGCAGGAGCATGGCGGCAGCCTGACCTTGCGGGAACGCCAGTTTTTGGAGGAATACTCGAAAATTGCAAGGAAACAAGGCAAGGACGCCGTGATCCGGCGGGAGAATAAGACCAAGCGCAGAAAAAAGAAAAACCGCCCCTGATAATTGGGACGATTAAGGAGAAAGGGCGTGTATGATGAAAAATTTATTTGAACAGTCCCGTTCCCATTGGGTGCGGTACGATCACTATGAGCTGAAAACAGCGGAAGATGGCAAACGGTACATCACCCCCGGCAAGAATGCAAAGCCGGATGTCTACAATCCACTGAAAGAGGTCCCCAACATTGTGCTGGATGCGCTGAATGTGGGGATGCTGATGATGGGGCGCAAGCCGGAAGCAGAGGTGGAAAAGGCGATAATGGAGTTTATCACCCGGTACGGCTTGCTGGGGCTGATGACCGCCCTGCCCACCACGCCGTCCTTTATGGACTATGAGGCGGTGTACCTGCCGAAAAACCACTTCATCAAGGAAGAATCCATGGCGACAGACAAATACCTGTCCCTGTTTTACCCCTTTGACCAGCTGGATTTGGTGAAGAAAGGCATTGAATCCACATGGAATGTGTCCGGTGACCGGACGATGGTTGCCCTGACCATGACTTTCATGGACGAGCCGATGGCGAAGAACATGAGCTTCCAGCGGGAATATGCGGAACCCTACGACTGGGTTGCCCAGCAGTTCAAAGATTGGGCCTTTACACTGACCACCGCCATTTTGTACTACAATGACTATGATTCCATTGACGAGGACGCACGGGGGCTGTATCGCAAGGCCATGGCCGCATTTGGTGGGATCGCCCCCAGCTACCACATCGAGCTGTTGGATAAGCCCACCATCTATTGGGATTTCCATTCGCTGCTGCTGGGCATCCAGATGATGTTCAGCTTCATGTTGGTAGACGGTGACCAGCCCCTGCGCCTGTGTAAGCACTGCCAGAAGGTATTCCTGGGCAGCCGGTCCAATGCCGCCTTTTGCAGCCCACGGTGCAAGAACCAGTACAATGTCTACAAGAGCCGGGGGAAAAACAACAACATATTAACGATTTTTAAAGGCAATATGGATATGTATGATTAGGAGAAAAGGTTGAAACATTGCGATTTAAGTACCATTCCGAAAAAGAGCGCACAAAACCACGCCCCCTAAAAGTGGGCGAAAAATAAAGTTATGCTTAAAGCCTAAGCAGTAGT
>NZ_JACJLC010000168.1 GCF_016901955.1 Pseudoflavonifractor phocaeensis | reverse complement strand
AGGCGCTTGCACTTGCCGAAGGCTCGCCTGCTGCCCGCCACAGCACTGTCACCAGCATACCACGGGTTACCGGGTCATTGGGCGCGAACGAGGTGTCCGACACGCCGGAGAACAGGCCGTTATTCACCACGTACTCCACCGCGCCTGCAAACCAGTCGTTTGTCCGCACATCGGTAAAGGAGCCGACCATTGGCGCGACGCTCGGTGGCGCAGAGGGCAGCCCTTCCAGCATGGACGGCTCAAAGATGACAACATTCAAATGCTCGTCAAAGCCTTCATCAACACCGTTGAAGGGGACGTAAACCTCCATATTGGGTATGGCCACCACACCTGCGCCATCGCCGCCAATATGGGTATTGGGAAACACCCGTTCCAGATTGGGCATCAGGATGGTTCCGCTGCCCAGCTGGATGGTGTCAGAAGTATATATATCAGCGTATCCATAGCCGGAAAAACCTTCTATCACCTTTACCCGGTTCAGGTTCATGACAGGACTAGAATACGAGGTCAGTCTATGAACGTTGAGGATGGTGTCCGGCAGGGTCAGGGCATCCATCTGGCAACCAAGCAAAAAGTCATTCCATGTGGTGATGGCGGCAGGCCAGTTGGTGATCTGGCCGATGTTATTGTCCTCAAACGCCGCCCACTCCATATATTCCAGGCTGTCCGGCAGGCGGACGTCCATTTTTGGGGATGAGTCGGTATTGATATAGCCAAAAGCTTTTTCTCCGATATACTTCACGCCATTGGGGATTTCCAAATAGCTGATGTCAATCGAATGTCCCGAAAACGCCTTGTCGCCGATATAGGTCAGGGCGTCAGGTAAATCACGCACGGCGCTTATTGGAACGCCGGCCTCGTGATCGATATAGGTGACGCTTTCCGGCAGGGTAAAATCAACTAATTCGTACATCCCATCGGGAAATGCGTCCGGTCCGATATAGCGCAGACCGTCCGGGAGGGACATGGTGGTGTCATATTGGCTGGATTGCCATTCCATTATCCCCAGCGTACCGGGACGGACATCAACATGGAACGGCGACCAGGGATCCAGTTCGGTTTCCTTAAAGCAGAATACGCTGCCAAGATAGTTTTCGCCCCCTGGCAGGTTCTCCCAATACGGGGTACCCCTAAGGCTTCCCGGATAGAGGGTTTCCAGTGTGCCGGGAAAGCTGATGCTGTCAAGCGAGCTGCATCCGGCAAATGCGTTATCGCCGATTTTTTTCAGCCCCTCCGGCAGCACGACATTGTTCAGACTATCGCAGCCGGAAAATGCGGTATCGCCAATCTCTTTTAAGCCGCTGCCAAAGTTTACCGTAGTTAGTTCCGACTGTGTGCCAAAAGCGCCGTCTGCAATGTATTCCACGCTGTCCGGCAGCGTGATGGAGGTGACGTCGCCGCCATAGGGGGAGAAAGCGTCAGTAGCAATGCCCCTGACGCCGTTCGGCACGGTGACCACAGTATCATCGCCTGCATACTTCACCAGCTCTCCGCCAATGACAATAAAGGGGTCTCCGCCACGAGCCCTTACCTCGTTTGCTTTACGAACCGCCATATAGGTCTCGTTGAATGCGTTGGCGCCGATATATTCTACACCGGCTGGGATGGTGAAATTGTCTATGTTGCAGTTCATAAAAGCACGTTCACCGATGGATTTCAACGTGGAGGGCAAGTTGATTTCCGACAAACCCGGGGCGCTTGCAAACGCATTATCGCCAATGGTTTCCAAGCCTTCCGGCAGTGTAACCTTCGTCAGACTACTCACATAGTAAGCTGTATTTGGGTAATAGGCAAATCTTTCAATGTACTTCACGGTGTCTGGTACAACGACACTTTCCACCGTATCGGTGTCGTCACCCAGAAGATCAAGGTCTCCTATCCCCACCACGGTGTAGCCGTTGATTTGCGAAGGGATAACCAGATTGGTTTCCGTGCCGTTATAACCCATGATTTCAATGGTGTCCTCGGTGACAAATTGGTAGTCGTAGACAACGCCCGGATCCTCCGCCGCAAACGCCGCCATGGGCATAAGGCTCAGCAGCATACACAGGGCAAGCAACACGCCCCATATGCGTTTGGTAATGGTTTTTGTTGTTTGCATAAGAACATCTCCTTTATGTTTTC
>NZ_JACJLC010000167.1 GCF_016901955.1 Pseudoflavonifractor phocaeensis | reverse complement strand
ACTCCACCGCGCCTGCAAACCAGTTGTTTGTCCGCACATCGGTAAAGGAGCCGACCATTGGCGCGGCGCTCGGCGGCGCAGACGGCAGGCCTTCCAGCATGGACGGCTCGAAGATGACAACATTCAAATGTTCGTCAAAGCCTTCATCAACGCCGTTGAAGGGGACGTAAACATCCATATTGGGTATGGCCACCACACCTGCGCCATCGCCGCCGACACGGGTATTCGGGTATACCCGTTCCATGTTGGGCATCAGGATGGTTCCGCTGCCCGGCTGGATGGTGTCGGAAGCGTATATTACAACAGTCCTGTAGCCGCCAAAGCCGTCTATGACCTTCGCCTTATTCAGATTTACGATAGCGCTTTCAGCAGAAAGGCCATTAACATTGAGGATGGTATCCGGCAGGGTCAGCACATCCATCGGGCATCTCGCCAAAAAGTCCTCCCATGTGGTGAGGGCGGCGGGCCAGTTGGTGATCTGGCCGATGTTGTTACCCGCAAACGCCTCCCAGCCCATATATTCCAAGCTGTCCGGCAGGCGGACGTCCATTTTTGTCGTCCAATAACGATCTTCCCGCCATGTATTCTCCCCATCGCTTGCCTCTACCTGGTAGCTCATATGGACGCCCGAGAAAGCCCGCCATCCAATATACTTCACACCGTTGGGGATTTCCAGATAGGTGAGATCAACCTGGCCGCTGCCGGAAAATGCATAGTCGCCGATAAAGGCCAGGGCGTCCGGCAAGTCAAGCAGTGCGCTTGTGGGAACATAGGCCTCGTGGTCGATATAGGTGACACTCTCCGGAAGTCTGAAGTCAGTCATTTCGGGGTCGTACATCTCGCCCGGAATTGATTCCGGTCCGATATAACGCAGTCCGTCCGGAAGGGAGAAGGTGGAAAAACTTTGCGCCCAGCTCACATCACCCGCCAATCCAAGCGTGCCGGGACGGACGTCGACATGGAGCGGAGTTGTCGACCAGGGGTCTCTTTCAACCCCTTCGCTGTTAAAGTAAAACACGCCGCCAAGATAGTTCTCGCCGCTCGGCAGGTTCTCCCAATACGGGGTATTCTGAAAACTTCCCGTGCGTGAACTGTCGTCGGCTGCATAGAGCACTTCCAGTGTGCTGGGGAGGGTAACATTGGTCAGTGAGGCGCAGTGGGCAAATGCAAGTTTTTCAATCTTTTTCAGCCCCTCCGGCAGGACAACGTTGTTCAAACTATCGCAATGCCAAAAGGCGCTATGTCCAATCTCTTTTAAGCCGCTGCCAAAGTTTACCGTAGTCAAGGCCAACAGGTTAGAAAAAGCGTCTTCTGCAATAATCTCTACGCTGTCCGGCAGCGTGATAGATGTGATATCGCCGCCATAGTAGGAGAAAGCGCCGCTTGCGATACTCCTGACGCCGTCCGGCACGGTGACCACCGTGTCGTCACCTGTATACTCCACCAATTCTCCGCCAATGACAATAAAGGGGTCTCCGCCGTTCCGTCTTGCCTCGTTTGATTTACGATCCTCCATCCCGGTATCATTGAACGCATTGACGCCGATATATTCCACACCGGCGGGGATGGTGAAATTGTCTATGTAGCAGCCCTCAAATGCCGACGTCCCGATATATTTTAAGGTGGAAGGGAGATTGACCTCCTGCAAGTTACACCCTGAAAACGCGCCCTTCCCTATGGATTCCAATCCTTCTGGCAGGATAACTTTTTGCAGAGTGGGGATTTGGAGATCAGACTGCAGGCTGTTTAATGCCTCGTCCAGGCTGTTGCCGTCATACCGTCTTCCGATGTACTTCACCGTATCGGGCACCGTGAGGGTCTCAACGTCACATTCGTCAATATCAAGATCAAAGATACCCACCACGGTGTAGCCGTTGATTTGCGAGGGGATCACCAGGTCGGTTTCCGTGCCGTTATAGCCCATGATTTCAATGGTGTCCTCGGTGACAAAGCGATAGTCAAAGACAGCGCCGGGATCCTCCGCCGCAAACGCCGCCATGGGCGTCAGGCTCAGCAGCATACACAGGGCAAGCAGCACGCCCCATATGCGTTTGGTAATGGTTTTTGTTGTTTGCATAAGAACATCTCCTTATATACATTGTTATTTCAAAAACTGTCCCCGTGTTTTCCGTCTGAAGGATTCCGGCCGGAG
>NZ_JACJLC010000166.1 GCF_016901955.1 Pseudoflavonifractor phocaeensis | reverse complement strand
AGTGTGCTTCCTCCCCAATCTAATTTTATAAGAAAGGCGACCGTTTGTCTGCTCTCTTTCATCCCTATTTGTGCCGAGAGCGAAGCGGTCGGCATGGTGATTATGATGTGGGATACAGTCCATCCTGGGGACACAGTAATCATCACCGAGCCATCCCGCCTCTCCCGCTCAGTGCAGCAATTTTGTGAGATCGTGGAGGCAATCAAGTCCAAGCGCATCAGGCTCCAAATCTTAGGCAGCATCACCATTGACTGCCGCAAGGATGATCCAGATCCGATGACTGTGGCCTTTCTCCAGCTCATCGCCGTTTTTAGCGAGCTGGAGTTGAGCATGATCCGGGCCCGGGTACGCTCCGGCGTAGCCAACGCCAGGGCCAAGGGTAAACAGCTGGGCCGCCCTCCCATCACTGCCGATCGAATCCCAGATAGTTTTTACCGATACTTTGCTAAATACCAAATTGGAGAAATAAATGTGAGTGAACTGGCCAGGCTGGCACAGGTAAGCCGCCCCACAGCTTACCGATACCTGTCAGCCATCCAGGCCAGCAAATAAAGGAAGGAAACTAATATGACAGAGTGCTATCGTTATGCTATGGACACCTATGAGCAGATGAACGATGATGAGAAAGCTAAAATCTCCTTGGATCTGCTGTATAACGCCATCTGCTACTATCATGATGATGCAGAAGAAATCGTGCAAAAGCTGTTGTGTATGGATCAACCGGCCCTTAGCAAATTGGAAAAGTCTTTGGCCGATATGAGGAAACGTGTGAAAAAGCTGCATCAGGCCACATTGGCTGCAATGCCTGCCTCGGGGCGATCGATTTTTGCTACCCCTGAAGTGGAGGATATTATCTTTTATCAGATTTCCAATGGTCTGGAAATCAAATAGGATTGGAGCCAACAACAACCAGGTAGTATGTGTACAAGGATTTGATAAGAAAGAAGGATTATAATGGAAAAAGACAACAAGATCAATGTGGAAGTGGAAAAAATTGTAGGGGAAATCAAAGAAGCAGGGCTGGATGTACCCAAGATTAAATGCAGTATCTGCGGCAGGGAGACACCGGCCCATGAGGTATACGCATTGCCGGAGGTATGGCGCCATGCGCGGCAGATGGCATTGTACATGTTGGGTAAGGCGCCCAAGCCTGAGCCGGTGGATGAGCAGGCGCTGGCCGAGAAATATGGATACACCATCCATGATGTGTTTTGCACCGACTGTTGGCTGGATCTTATTTTGGATGGTAGACAGGAGAAGGGCCAATCATATCTTATGTACGAAGAAAAGCGTTGAGATTATAACTTGACAGCAACGGGTCTGTTGTCCATGTCATCTGGCCCGATGCTGGGAGCCATATACCACCCAGCATCGGGCAGGCACCCGGGGCATATGCGCGCGGGTGCGCAAGATAGCTTGACAATGGAGTTTTCTTTGTATGTAAGATAGATGGAGGGAATATCCATGAAGGACATGGAGGATAATACTAAGCTGATTACACTTGATGCTGACCACATTGATTAACCTGGGAATATAATAATTCGGGCCCACCCTGAATGGCGGGCCCGATATTTATTTCAGTACACAGTACTTGTGAAAATTTATTCAAAGCATATAATATATACAGGAGCAGTGCACTAACCCCTATGTAACAATACATCAATTGCGACGATACTGTGTCGTGAGCGCAGTGTGTAGAGGTATGGGGAAAAGTTGCTGGTCATACGCTCCAATCAAATTTGGACCACAGCAATAGTCCCACGGCTATATGCCATCAAGACCTTAACGCACATCGTTCCGTTTAAAAATTTAAAAATAAATTTTTAGCTTCATTAAGAGATGTATTTTGGCTGTTTCTTGACAAAATTGCAATTTTGGTGCAATAAATGGTCTGATTGTTGTATACAACATCGAATTTGGTGAAATAGGATATAAATTTGCCGCATATATATAAATACAGACAACGCCTTGCGGCGCGTGGGAGCCAGGGACACCCGGTTGGAGTAAACCCATCATTCCAGCTGGACTACCTCCATAGCGAGCAGGCTGCATATAGGATCTGCCGGCAGTTGCCGGCGGCGTGGGTCGATGCGTGTACCAGCCCACGATATCAATAACTGGACCAGGTGTGACAGAGCCGCTGCAATAAGTCTGTTCGGGGGAATGCGTGGGCATGGTAATCTAAAA
>NZ_JACJLC010000165.1 GCF_016901955.1 Pseudoflavonifractor phocaeensis | reverse complement strand
GCCTCTACCAGTTCCAGCACATCCCGGGCCTCTGCCTCCTTGAGGGGGTAGAGCAGCCACTCGTCCAGAATAAGCAGCTTCTCTTTCCTGAGCTTTTTCATGTAATCCCGGTAGGTTCCGTTAGCCCGGGCCACAGAGATCTCCACCAGCAGATCCGGCAGGCGGATATACCGGACGGAATAAAAGCTGCGGCTGGCAGCCATGCCAAGGGCGCAGGCCAGGTAGGTCTTTCCGGCCCCGGTGGCTCCCAGAATGATGACATTGTGTGCCTCCTGGAGGTAGGTGCAGGAGGCCAGACGCAGGATCTGCTCCCGGTCCAGTTTTCTCTCCGGCAGGTACTCAATATTCTCGACACAGGCGGCGGGGTCTGCGTAGCCGGCGTTGCGGATGAGCCGGGTTAGGCGGTTGCTTTTCCGGGTGCTCCACTCCGCGTCTACCAGCATGGCAAAGCGATCCTCAAAGGACACCGACTGGAACTGCGCATCCTCCAGTTGGGCGGAGAAGGCTTCCGCCATGACGCCCAGGCGCATTTCATGAAGTTTCCGGACCGTTTCATTGCTCAGCATAGTCATTCCCCCCTCTTGTAGTAGCCGGCGCCCCTGGTGAACTTATGGGCTTTGGGCTCTTCCGGCTTGGCCGGAGCATCCTCATCCAGCAGCTTGTCCTGCCCGGATTTCAGGATGGACTGGACGCTTTTGAGGCTGGGAGAAGCGGTGTAAGAGAGGGCTTTCCGGCAGGCGCTCTCCAGCCGTTGAGCGGAATAGCGGTCCGCCAGTTTCAGCAGGGCCATACAGGACTTGTAACCCTGTTGCTCCACCTTGTGGGCGGAGAGGAAAAGCCGTACCACGGCAGCGGTGTGCTGGCCGATCTGCTCTGCCCAGCGGATAAAACGCTCCCCGTTCCATTGCAGGTAGGCCTGGTGATCCGGCGGCATATGGTCCTCCGCCGTGCTGTACTGGTTGGGACGGCCATGGAGACGCAGGTGAGAGGCAATCCGGGTTCCGGCAAAGAAGATCTCCACGGTAGTCCGGGTGAGCCGTACATCTACCTGCTGCTTGATATACTCATACGGCACGGAATAATTCATGCGCTCCACGCTGATATGGTAGTTATATTGGACGGTGGCAACTTTCCAGACCGCCAACTCAAACGGCATAGCCGGAAGAGGCAGCAGAAACAGTTTCTCCTCCGCAAAACAAGCTGCCCGGCTGCCCTCCCGTTTCTGGAAGGGCTTGTGGTTGAAGGTTTCCAGTTTCTCGTGGATTGCTTCATTCAGTTCCATAAGGGACAGAAATTGGCGGTTGCGCAGAGCAGCCAGAATCCAGGTGGAGACCACGCCAACGGAACCCTCCACAAAGGCCTTGTCCTTGGGACTGCGGGGGCGGGCCGGGAGAATGGCGGTGCCGTAGTGCTCCGCCATTTCTTGGTAGGATTTATTGAGCACAGTCTCTGTACGAGAGTTCTTGACAATACCGGTCTTGAGGTTGTCCGGGGTGAGGATGCGGGTGACGCCGCCGAAATACCGGTAGGCGTTGACATGACCGGTGATCCAGGCCTCCTGCTTCATGTCCAGAAAGGCCTCTGTGTATGCGTAGCCGCTGTATGGCAGCACCGCTACAAACAGGTATGCATCCAGCCGCTCCCCGGTGTCTGTGTCCACCAGAGCTGCCGTCTGGCCCGCCCAGTCCACCTGCATGGTTTCACCAGGCTTGTGTTCCAGGTGCATGGTGGCTTTGGCTTTGTGGACATAGTCTGCGTAATACTTGTTGAACTGAGTGGATTTGTAGGGTAGCTCACCGCTCTGGCGGCATTGCTCACAATATTCCACCCACAGCAGGCTCAGGGTGACGCCGCTCTTCTGCATCTCTCGGTGCACCCACTCATAGTCCGGCATCTTGTAGACAGGGTCCTTTTGCTCGGTTGGAAATAGCCGCTGGGAAACTTCCTGCTGCGACATGGACTGAGCTTGCGGCCAACTAAGCTTCTGTTCCCGCGCCCGGGCTAATGTGCGTGTGACCGTGTTGCGACCACAACCGGTGGCATCTGTAATTTCCCGGTGGGTGAGCCCCAGGCTTTTGAGCCGGAGGATCTCTTTGTGATTGACCATGGTAAGGCCTCCTAAATTGAATTTGCATCTGATGATGCTGAATCCATTTTAGTGGCCATCCTGTCAATGCACCATGGCTGCGGTGACCATGCACCATTTCAGCGGTCTGGGTGCACCATTCGTGCGGTCTAAAGGCACCGTTTCAGGCGGCGTATTCA
>NZ_JACJLC010000164.1 GCF_016901955.1 Pseudoflavonifractor phocaeensis | reverse complement strand
GGCTCCACACCATTGGCCTTGGCTGTCTCCACCAACGAATATACAATAGCGCTGGACTCCGCACCCTTGACGCTGTCGCAGAACAGCCAATTCTTTCTGCCCAGCACGAAGGGGCGGATGGCGTTTTCTGCCAGATTGTTGCTGATTGGAACCTCCGGCGCCTCCAGAAATGCCATCAACTGCTCCTTCTGGTTCAGCGAGTAGCGCACTGCATCTTCCAGCTTGCTGCCCTTCTCCGGGTGTATCGTTTTCAGCCAGCAAAAATACTCCTCCAGTAGTGGCCTGACCACATTCTGGCGGTATGCGTAGCGACTTTCGGGCGTCGCATAACAGTATTTCTTCTCCAGCGCAAACAGCTTATTGCAATACCGGTAGCCCACAGCCGCCTTGCTGGTCTTGACCGTGGCGCCGTCCGGCATGGCATCCCGCCACTTCCGTCTGGCATGGGTCCAGCACCCGCAATGGGTCACGCCCAGGACCTGGTTGTAACCTGCATAGCCGTCGGTCACCAGGTACCCGGTAAAGCCGCCCAGAAAGCTCGCCGGACGCTTTCCGCTGCGGTCCGGCTGGTACTCAAAGAGGCGAACCCCTTTCCGGCTGCCTTCTCCGCTGGCATACAGCCACATCCGGGACTCCGAAGCAGCTGTCTTCCCATCCTCCTTCAGCACCTGAACCACCGTCTCGTCGGCATGAATCAGCGGCTCCTCCAGCAGGGCCTGTTTCATATGCCGGTACAGAGGCTTCAGCCATGTCTGCCCACACTGGATCACCCAGTTGGCCAGTGTCGCCCTGCCAAGCGTCACTCCCTGCCGCGCCCAGATCTTCTCCTGCCGCGCCAGAGGCAGGCCGTCGGCATATTTCTTTGTCATCACATCCGCTACCGTGGATGCCGAGGCCAGGGAGTGTTTCATCAGCGGCGGCGGCGCCTGTGTCGTCAGGATACGGGCATACCCAGTCTCTTCCTCGCACCGGTCACACGCATAGCTGCAGCCATAGTAGGCAATGATCTTTTGCTGCTGGGGGATGATTACCATCTCCCGGCGGAGCAGCTTCTTGCCAATGAGCCGGAATGCACCGCCGCATTTGTCGCAGATCATCCTGTCTTCCGGCAGCGTCAGGATCACTTCCTCCACCGGAAGCTCCTCCATCATTTGCTCAATCGTCCGTTTTTTCTTCCGGGTATGTGCCTTGACCACCAGATCTGCTTCCGTAGGTTCCGGAGCCTTATGATCCTGTGCTTCTTCCGCCTCGTTGAACAGGCAAAGCTGGTCTTCCCCCAGAACATACCGCTTCTTCTCGCTGGACTGCCCGAACTGCGCACGCTGGGCGTTGGCGAAGACCTCTGTCATGTGCGCCAGCTTTCGCTGCAGCGCTTCTACCTGAGCGGTGAGCGCTGCGTTTTCTTCCTTCAGCCGGGCATTTTCCGACTGCAAAAGGGTGACATCTGCACGGTGATAATTTGTGTTTTTCACCATGCAAATGCCACCCTTCTCCACAACTTTTCTGTTCAAATTATATCATAATTCCCCGGAAAAGTACAGAAGTATCTGGGTTATACTCAAAATAAATCCTTGGGTACTCCCTTGCGGATCGCCGTCCGCTGCTCAATGGACAGCCCCTCCATCAGCCAGCGGAAGCTCTGTGGATCCAGCAGCCGCAGCTCTGCCTCACTCCTGGGCCATTGAAAGCTGCCGTTGCTCAGCCGCTTGTACAGCAGGATATATCCGTCTCCAGACCAGTAGAGTGCCTTGATCCGGTCTGTCCGCCGGCCACAAAACAGGAACAGGCTCTCTTCATCCAGCCGACTCCCATACTGCTGCGTGACAATGGCTGCCAGTCCGTCAATCCCACGGCGAAGATCGGTATAGCCGCAGGCCACATAGTAGCGGCGCACATGACGCAGGTCAATCATACGCTTTGAATGGACCGCAGAATCGCCACAACCGCATCCAGGTCTATGTTCCCGGGAAGGAGCAGCTCAGCCCCACGAAAATGAATTTGCAGCATATCCTCCCTGACCGCTTCCGGCGATATCTGTACCAGCTGCGGCGGCGCTGCTTCCAGTGCCTGTGTGCGCAGTTTCCGGAGCCAGTAGTAAAATTTCTTCTCCGGGATCCCGCGCTGCCGGCAAAATTCCCGGTTCGTCAACCCGCTGGCTCGGCACTCCTGGATCACAAGAAACCAGTTTTGTGCCCGATACTCGTTCCGTGCTGCCAATACCTCTCCCATGCCGCTTCCTCCTGATGTGAAGTCTTAAAAAACTGACTGTCAGCTTTTT
>NZ_JACJLC010000163.1 GCF_016901955.1 Pseudoflavonifractor phocaeensis | reverse complement strand
TGGTGGAGTAGGGAAGCACCGCCTTGTCACATTGCTGTGGTAGGTTTGCGCCACCCTCTCCGGGAACCGTACGTACCCCTCTCAGAGTATACGGCTCTGTTACTGCTCGTTCAGACAAAACTCACTTTTTGTGGATAATACTGCGGTGGCAATCCCTGCACACCACAAGCGTTTTTCTGTGTTTGGCAATCATTGCGATTTCCCACCGTTCCTTGCCTTTGAGATTTTTGAGTTTGTTAATGTGGTGAACCTCGTAATGATCGCTCTCTGTCGTTCCACATAACTCACAGACCTTTGCTTTCAGCCGGTTTTCAAGGGTATTGACTGCGTATCCGTAGACAACGGCGGCATTGCTGATGTAATCCGTAGCAGAACCTTTGCCTTTACAGTCAGCGTAATTTGCGAAGCAACGTCTTTTGCTTCCCAGCTTCGTTTCATAGGGGACACCCCATTTTCCTGTACCATCATTAAACTTGTCAATGATTTTGGAAAGGCTGGTTTTATGCTTTGAAGCGAGGGTTTTCAAGCAACTGTATTCCATAAGGTAGGCAAAGTAGTGCAGCTTGCAGAAGTTGCTTGCCATACCATAATAGTTGCATATTCCTCTTAGCTCCGCATTGTATACTGAAACGATTTCTAAATCTGTGAGTCCAACCAGGTATTTCCGATGGACTGGAAACATGGAACCATCTTCTTTTTGTATCGCCACGCCTTTCGTGAAAACGAATTGGCGGATTTTATCGTTAAGTGGCACCAACAACTCTACGCCCCCATTGAGGGTACGCATTTTTACATGACCGGGGCCACCCCGCTTTATTTTTCCGCTTCTGCGCACACGCACATCATAGCCTAAGAACCTTGCACATTTACTGCTGTGGGTTATGAGCGTTTTATCTTCACTGAGTTCCATTTTCAGTGTATCTCCGATAAACTCGGCCAGTTTGCTCTTAATCCATTGACAGTCCTCACGGTTTCCTTTGACTGCTATTAGAAAATCATCCGCATACCGAACATATTTCAGCTTTTTGTCGTTCTGCGCAGTGCAGGGAATGGTCATCAGCTTCTGACGTTTGGACTTATACTCTGCCAGCACCATTTCCCTTTCCTCACCCGTTACTTTCGTCAAGCGGTGGGATAGCCGTTTGATTTCATTGTGCAGCTCTCGGTATTCAGGTGTGATTTGTCCCACTCCGGGCGTGTCAAATTCGGATTTCAACTTCATTACAAACTTATCCAATTCATGCAGGTAGATGCTGGCGAGTAGCGGAGAAATGATACCGCCTTGCGGTGTACCACTGTATGTCTTATGGTACTGCCAGTTCTCTAGATATCCTGCTTTTAGGAATTTGTAAATCAGCTTGGTTATCCGGGCGTCCTTGATTTTATTGCTCAGCAAACCTACAAGAACGGCGTGGTTGATGTTGTCAAAGCAGCCTTTGATGTCGCCTTCGACGAACCAACGCGTACCGTTGAACTCCCGTCTCAACTGCTTTAAGGCCGTATGGCAACTTCTTTTTGGCCTAAAACCGTGGGAGACATCTAGAAAGATAGGCTCATATACCGCTTCCAGTATCATCCGCAACACTTCCTGCACCAATTTGTCAGTAAAGGTTGGTATACCTAAGGGACGCAGCTTTTTGCGGTTATTCTTCTTCTGGATATAGGTTCGCCTCACCGGCATGGGCTGATAGGTTTCATCCGCCAATGCTTTGATAATACTATCTATTTTGGCTTCACTGAAACCGTCCGCCGTATCCTCGTTTACTCCTTTTGTTGCCGCACCGTTGTTGGCATACAGGTTTTTGTATGCCACAAAGTAGATGTCAGGACGCAGCAGATAGCGATACAGTTTTGTAAATACTTCTTCTTTATTTGCAAGTGAGTTTTGACTGATTCTTGCTAAAATTTCCGTTGTTGGTTTCATGTGAGGTTTTCCTCCCTAATCAACTTCTAATTTTAGTGCGCAATAACTGTGCCCCTTCGCCATGTAAGGGTCATTACCCCTCTCGGACTACTACGAGCACTCCGTACCCATGCAGGATTTTCAGGCTCCAAAGCCATAGCCACTTTTTCATTCCCCCTTTCATGCGGCACTCCTGGTTAGGGCATCCCCGGTTAGCAATGAGACTTGGTAAATTCGGATTCTCGGTATCGCTTTCGCTTCGTTACCATAGGTTCTCCTACAGGTTGTACGGAATGATTGATAACCGACAAGCCCACAACCATAACTTGCCTTTTCCGTACCAGAGGTTTCAGGCAATTTTCCTCCATCGGCACATAACAGAAACTGGAAGCTTGCGTTCAGTAAATCCAACTTATACCTTATATCCGATTAACATTGCGGTTCAGTCGCACCCGATTGCCTTTAGGTGACTTACCGCTTTCCAGCCGTACTGTGTTCCCGTGTCAGCTTTCGCCTTTCGGTTAGGCCGGTTGTTTCCCGTGTTATCTTACGGGGCAGTACCTTCTACTGCTTTTCTCATTGCCCTATCCGGGCGTAC
>NZ_JACJLC010000162.1 GCF_016901955.1 Pseudoflavonifractor phocaeensis | reverse complement strand
CAGCTTCCACAATTCGTCACTTACCAGCTTCTTGGGCATTTTCTTCACCCCCTACTGGTATTTTACACCATATTTCGATATTTGTCAGGTTTTGTTAGGTGCTCTAAGCAAAAAGGAGAGAAGGGGCCCATACAGAAAACCCTCTGGCGTAGCCAAAGGGTTTTTGATACAAAACGGGCCATGCGGAACTTCGCATGGCCCGTCCGGATTTCAGAACCGCAGCAGCCCCAGGGACTGGAGCAGCAGGAAAAACAGCATCAGCGGAGTGATGATCTTGACCATAACCACATACAAGGACTTCCGCTCAAAGTGGCAGCCGCCCAGGGTGACTTCGTCGATGACGGTTTTTGGCTTGACCACCCAGCCGATAAGGATACAGGTGGAGATTGCCACCACTGGCATAAGGATATAGTTGCTTACATAGTCCAGAACATCCAAGATCTGGCCAGGAGTGGCGCTGTTGGGCAGCGTAAGTTCGAAGTAGAAGAGATTGTAGCCCAGGCAGACCACAATCCCGGCGACCAGGGCCACAGCGGTAACGCCCAGGGTGGCTTTTTTCCGGGTGGTGTGGAACTTGTCCATGACACTGGAGACGATGGCCTCCATAACGGACACAGAAGAGGTCAGGGCCGCGAAGGCCACCATCAGGAAGAAGACGGCGCCAACAATCACCCCCACCTTGCCCATGGCGCCAAAAACCTTGGGCAGGGAGACGAACATCAGGCTGGGGCCGCTGTTCATGCCCTCAGTGCCCATGAAGGTGAACACCGCGGGCACGATCATAAGCCCTGCCAGGAAGGCCACAACGGTGTCAAATATCTCGATCTGGTTGACGGACTTGACCAGGTTGGTCTCCTTCTTCACATAGGAACCGTAGGCCACCATGATGCCCATGGCCACGCTGATGGAGTAGAACAGCTGCCCCATGGCGTCCATCAGGATGATGAGGAACTCTTTGACGGTCATGTCGGAGAAGTCCGGCACCAAGTAGACCAAAAAACCCTGGAGTCCGGTGCGGGTATTTCCGGCGTCATCGGTGTGGGACAGGGTCAGGGAGAACGCAGCGATGGCCAGGATCAGCACCAGAAGGATGGGCATCAGCACTTTGGAAAACCGCTCGATGCCGGTATCCACGCCCTTGTACACCACCAACATGGTGGCGCCCAGGAAAATGAGGAACCAGATCATAGGGCTCCAGGTGGAGGTAATGAAGCCGGTAAAGTACCCGTCTGCCATGGCCACACTGGCACCGCCGGTCAGATATGTGGCCAGGTATTTAAGGACCCAGCCGCCGATGGTGCAGTAATACGGCAGGATGATCACCGGTACCAGACAGGCGATGACGCCCAGCCAGCCCCAGTTGCGGTTGAGGACCCGATAGGCCGTCAGGGGACTCTGGCCGGTTTTCCGGCCGATGGCGATCTCCGTGGTCAGCAGGGTAAATCCAAAGGTCAGGGCCAGGACCAGGTAGCACAGCAGAAACACGCCGCCGCCGTCCTTGGCCGCCAGATACGGGAAACGCCAGATGTTTCCCAGGCCCACGGCGCTGCCGGCTGCCGCCAGCACAAAGCCGATAGACCCGGTGAAATTGCCGCGCTTATACTTTGATTCCATTGCTCTCTCCTCCCATATTTTGGGGCAACCACACAATTGCTCATTTTCGACAAGACACATCCAAATAGTATACGGCGTTTTTCCGTCATTTGCAAGCGATATGAAGGAAATCCCATCAAAAATGGAAAGCGGTTTGTTCTGCCTATGACAGACTACCTGCTGTTCAACGGCGGGACCAACAAGGAAAGCGGGGTGTTCAAAGCCTCCCTCCAGTACCCCCTGCTGGAGATGACCGACGAGGAGGCCGTGGCCTACTACACCGGCCTCCTGGAGCAGGCCGTCCGGGACGGCGAGACGGAGCAGACGGTCCAATATTCCTGGAACAGCCTCAAATATCAGGTTGAGGGGAACAGCAGTGCCTACTACGGTACCATCGAGATTGGGATCACATACCTGGCGGAACGCTGAGCCCGCCGATAGTTGGATGCGAAAGACAAAAAGAAATCCATAACTGCAGTGCAGAAATGGCTGATGTCCCACTGCTGGGAATACGGCTTCATTCTGCGGTATCCGGAGGACAAATGCGCACTTACTGGCATCAGCTATGAGCCGTGGCATTACCGATATGTGGGCAAGGAGACGGCCAAGAAAATCACTCAGGACGGATTTTGTCTGGAGGAATATCTGTTGAGCTAGTCCGGCTGAAAGCATAGGCGCCTTCAGCGCATTCCCGCCGCATGGCCCGATATCCGATTAGTACCGTCCACACATAGGCACAGGTCTTGGGGATCATCAGCATCCCAATCATGGGTACAGTGTCCGCCCATAGTACCACCGGGATATAAAAAGCAAAGCTTAGCACGATGGTCAGCCACGTCCAGCGGAAGGCCCGGTCCCTGTGGGCCTTGGCGCTACGGTAATGTCTACTGAATAACAGAAAAAGCCTTATATATCAAGCTATAGAAGGCGTTTTATGGTATAATAGGTGCAAGGAAAAGAGGGAAAATGCGCAAAAAACCTTGCAC
>NZ_JACJLC010000161.1 GCF_016901955.1 Pseudoflavonifractor phocaeensis | reverse complement strand
TTTATCCACCGCCCCGTCCCGTTCAAATCCGTAGGGGCGACCTGTGGTCGCCCGCCGTTCCGACACGGGAACTGATACGCCGGACCCGCAAGCGCTCCCCCAGGGGGCGGCCGACCGACGCCCCGCCGATCACTGCCGGGTGGATGATATCCGCCCCTACAGACGGCCAGGCAAGCAGGTGGGTTGTGGATTCCCATCCGGGTGCCGGTATTGCCGTAGGGGCGATTATCAATCGCCCGCCCTTTCGCCCGTTACCCTTGACTTTCCCACTCCGTTGCATTATAATCTTCTACAGAAGAAGAAGTTCTACATCTGACGAAGGAGGTGCAAATCATGAAAGAGGACATCCGCCGTCTGCCGGACAGCGAGCTGGCCCTGATGCAGATCATCTGGCGTCAGGAGCCGCCGGTGACCCGCGCGGACATTGAGGCCGCTCTGGACGACACCCATCCCCTGGCCCCCACCACCATCCTCACCTTTCTCACCCGGCTGTGCGACAAGGGCTTTCTGGCCCTGGAGCGCCGGGGGAAGGTGAACTATTACACCCCCCTCATTTCGGAAAAGTCCTATCTGGCCCAGGCCAGCCGCGGGGTGCTGGATCAGCTCTTCGGGGGCTCGGTGGCCGCCCTGGCCACCTCCCTGGTGGACGCCGGGGTGAGCCGGGAGGAGCTGGAGGAGCTGCGCCGGATGCTGGAGGAGGGACGGCTGTGAACTACGTGATAATCTGGGCCTTCCGCCTGTTTGAGGCCGCCCTGCTGGCCTTTGGGGTGGCCTACGCCTTCCACCGGGAGTGGACGTACGAACAGCAGGTGGCTCTCACCGGCTACACCGTCCGGAACAACGGCGGGCGCTACACCGTGATCTGGCTCACCCCATGGGCGCTACCCCTGATGGTGGTCCTGCTGTGGCTGATCTCTCTGCCCTTCTCCGGTCTGGCCGCCGCCAACGCCCTGGTGGCCGAGTTTTCCCTCCAGCTGGTGGTGCTGCTCACCTGCTATTTCGGGGCGCTGCTGCTCCTCCTCCCCCTGCTGCGGCAGAAGATCTCCGCCCGGGCCTGCGCCACCCTGTGGCTGCTGCCCATTTTCCTCTACTACAACCTGGCGGTGTGGCAGCGGGGCTACCTGCCGCCTCCGGTGGTACTGCGCCTCCCCGCCGGTCTGGCCCCCCTGCTGGCGGGCCTGTGGGCAGCGGGGTTCTGCGCCGTGGTGCTGTGGCATATGGTTTCCCACCTCCGGTTCCGCCGGGCCATTTTAAGGGACGCCAAACCGGTGGAGGACCCGGACACGTTCAATTTGTGGTGTGATGAGCAGCGCAATGCCCTGCTGAAGCGGCACATCAGGCTGGTCACCAGCCCCCATGTCACCTCCCCCCTCACCATCGGCCTGACCCTCCGGTCCATGCGCACCGTCCTGCCGGAGCGGGCCTACACCCTGGACCAGTACCGGCTCATCTTCCGCCATGAGCTGCGCCACGTCCAGCGGCGGGATGTGGACACCAAGTGCTTTTACATCTTCTGCAAGGCCCTGTGCTGGTTCAATCCCCTGGTGTGGATTGCCCTGAACAAGGCCTCCGCCGACCTGGAGCTGTCCTGCGACGAGATGGTGGTTCTGGGGGCGGCAGAGGATACCCGGAAAGAGTACGCCGCCCTGCTGCTGGACTGCGCCGGGGATGACCGGGGGCTGTCCACCTGCCTGTCCGCCTCGGCCTCCAGCCTCCGCCGGCGGCTGAAAGGGGTGGTCAGCCCCGGGGAGCACACCGCGGGGACCAAGCTGCTGGCCCTGGTCATGACTCTGCTGGTGCTGTGCTCCGGCCTGGTGGGGGTGAGCTTCCGCTCCGGCACACTGGGGGAGGTGGTGCTGCCCGCCCAGGTGGAGCCCTACTTCGTCAGCCTGCGGGGGGACGGCCTGGGGGGAAGCGTGGACGAGCCCAGCCCCGGGGTGACCCAGGCCCTGCTGGACTATCTCTCCCCCCTGCCGGTGACCAGGCTGGCCACCGGCCAGCAGGTGTGGGGCAGCGCCCAGCCGGTGCTCACCCTCTACCTCCCCGGCGGCTGGTTTTTCCTCACCGACGGGCTGTGTTCCATTCAAAACCCCATGTCCGACCAGATCACCTCGGTGCTCTACCGGGTGGACGAGCCGGTGGACTGGGACCGTCTGGAGGCCATCGTAAAGGAGGGAGCCTGATGGATATCCTTACCTCTGTCTCATTGGTGACCCGGCTGACCACCGGTCGGGAGCTCTACGGGGCCACCCCCTCCCTCACCCTGGGGTTCAATGACAAGGCCCTCCGGCTGGAGGTGCAGGACCAGCTGTGCGTCTTCTATGTCCAGGGGACCCGTGACCTGACCGCCACCATCTGGCAGATCGACCAGCCGGTGGACTGGGCCTATGTGCTGGAGGTGCTGACAGAGGACCTCTGACCGGACGGGGACGGCGCAGCCGGGCGGGTCTGGGACCCGCCCCTACATAATGGTGTGGAAAGCGTACCGCCGGGCCGTCGGGGACACCGGCCCCTACGACGGCTCCCCGTAGGGGGCGGCCTCCGGACACCCCGCCCGCCCTTTTGTCCACCGCACCATTCCCATTCAACGCCGTAGGGGCGACCTGTGGTCGCCCGCCCCTCCGTCCGCCGCCCCATCCCGTCCAACGC
>NZ_JACJLC010000017.1 GCF_016901955.1 Pseudoflavonifractor phocaeensis | reverse complement strand
TCCAAGTGATTTACCAGACCGCCGAGGACGGGCTGGGCGATACCGTCAAGCCCCGCTTGATAGAAGCCGAAGCCGACCTTGACCGCGTGCTTGTGATTGATGAAGCCAAACGGGAGCTTACTCTCTCCGACGAGCGCATAGAAAAGGCAATCACGCAGAACGGGGCGCGGCTGATTATCCTTGACCCCATACAGGCGTACATGGGCGAAAAGACCGACATGAACAGGGCAAACGAAGTGCGTCCCATGTTCCGCCGCCTTGCCGATGTTGCCGAGCGTACCGGGTGCGCTGTTATCCTTATCGGACACTTGAACAAAGCCGCCGGAGGGCAGAGCGCATACCGGGGCTTAGGTTCTATCGACTTCCGCGCCGCAGCAAGGAGCGTCCTGCTGATCGGGTGCGTGAAGCGGGAGCCGAATGTGCGCGTTATCGTCCATGACAAATCTTCCCTTGCGCCGGAGGGCAAGCCCGTTGCTTTTTGCCTTGACCCGGAAACGGGCTTTTCATGGATAGGCGAATACGACATAACCGCCGACGAGCTGCTATCCGGCGCGGGCGGGAACACCGCCACCAAGACCGAGCAAGCAGAGAAGCTGATACTTGACTTACTCGCAGACGGGAAAGAGCTTGCCAGCGAGGACATTGTAAAGGCCGCAGCCGAAGCCGGAATATCCGAGAGAACAGTTAAAAATGCCCGCCGCAATCTTGATACCCGGATAGAAGTCATACGCCGGGGAAATCAATGGTACTACCGCAGGAACGAAGCCAAGAGTGCAAAGTAAGAATGCAATCCGTAGATACCTTTGCATTGTTGCACCCTTGCACCCTTACCCGATATGACCGCCTCATGTGCCGGCCACATGGGGCTTTATCTTTGAAAGGAGAGCCTATGAACAATGAAACCAGCAAGACCAGCACCCCCGCAGCCGCTTCCCCTCTGACCGCCAAACCCGACCTTGTGAAGAACATCGGCGGCACGACCTTTGACATTCATATGGCAAATATCTTCCGGGAGCAGACTCCTCCCTCCGCTCCCGGCGGCATCCGATCTGGAGTTGACCGAAAGCTGCGGAGGAAAATCTGGGAAAAGAAAATTGCTATGGGCCACAAGCCCGATGACCATGAAGAACCAATGATGAATCTGTAATGGAGGTGCTCTCTTGAAAAAGAACTATCACAATTCCTTCCTGTTCCATGATAAGCGAAATCCCACTCTGGATCGTATTCAGGAGCGGAAAAAGCTTGCGGCAGTACGACAGGTCCCCTATCATCGGCGGATGCGGAAACGGCGGAAATAAGGAGGCGATCTGAATGCCCTACATCCACTTTACCGAGGAGCAAAAGCTCCGGGCCAACTCTGTGGATCTTGCGGAGTTTCTCCGCCGACAGGGAGAAAAGCTCATTCCATCTGGCCGGGACAAGCGTCTTGCTTCCGATCACAGCATTACAGTGCGTGGAAACGAATGGTATGACCATGAGTCGAAGGAGGGCGGCAAAGCCATCTCTTTTGTGCAGACATTCTATGGCCTGTCTTATCCAGAGGCCGTGAAGCGCCTGATGGGCGGCGAGGGAATTGCTTACGCTCAGGCACAGCCGGAACCAGAGGAGGAAAAACAGTTTGCTCTCCCACCCGCCAACCAGACCATGCGCCGAACCTACGCATATCTGCTTCAGGAGCGGCTCATCAGCCGCGACATCCTATCTTCCTTTGCTCATAAGAAATTGATTTATGAGAGCCGGGAATTATCCAAGGATAAGATGAAAGAATACCGCAACGCCGTGTTCGTTGGATTCGACGAGCACGGCGTTGCCCGTCATGCTCACAAGCGGAGCCTATATTCCAAGGGCAAGAGCTATCGGGGCAATGTGGCTGGCAGCGATCCACGGTATAGTTTTCACTGGATAGGAACCAGTAATCAGCTCTATGTGTTTGAAGCCCCTATTGACCTGTTAGCGTTCCTTTCCCTGCATCCAACAGGGTGGAAATCGCATAGCTATGTGGCCCTCTGCGGCACAGGAGAACAAGCCATGCTCTGGATGCTGAAACAGTCTCCCACACTACAGGAAATCATCCTTTGCTTGGATCACGACGCAGCAGGGATCGAGGCCACAGGACGGCTTACAGACATTCTGCGAGAGCAAGGCTATTCCCAGATCACAACTATGCAGTCCCAATACAAGGACTGGGACGAGGATCTAAGGGCACAGCACAACCTGTCCGCCCAGCCAGCTGAGGAACATCCACAGTTGCTGGCTGCTGAATCTGTCTGCGCCCGAATCGCCATGAAATGTGCGGGTATCCAGCCAGATAGAGTGCTTCAGCGATTACCAGCGATGTTTCAGTTTTACCGCACCTGCATGGAAGGAAACAAACTGGACACAGCCATGGACTGCATTGAGGAGATAGCAGCTATGTCTTTGCAGGTCGTACTGCGGGAGTGCCGTCAGCTCGGCGCCGACCTGACGATTACCCAGGGAGGACAGTTCCTCAAAAGTCGTATTCTGCCTCACCAGAATCGCAGTAGCCTGAAACGCCGCACAGAGGAGATTTCAGCATTGATCCAACGGGCAGTTGATCAGAGCGGTGCTCCTGGAATACGCGGCGAGGCAGAGAAAAGAGCGATTGCCGGCGCATGGCTGGATCTGGCTATTGCCTGTGCCAAAGTATCGGTCAAGCAGGATGCGGATGAGAGAAAGCTCATGCATACTGTGGAGGCAACTCCGTCAGAGCAGGAACAATCCATGCAAGCCGGATAGAAGAATCATCATCTCAGGTTGCCTTTACCAAACAGAGATAAGACAAAGGAACCGTCTTAGCCTATCCCAAGCTCTAAAACATGTGATATCATACACAGGAGCGCATTATTCCACCTTCTGATATTGAGACGATCTCATATCAGAAGGAGGAAAATGTGTCGACCCAAATCATTTTTATTGTTGTCTGCGGTCTGGGACTCCTTCTCATCGCTGCAGCCACACATTTTTCCGGACAAGGTTCTCTGGACAGTATCAAATCCAAAACTGTGGGCGATGGACAGCATGGAACTGCACGCTGGGCCACAAAGCAGGAAATCCAGAAAACCTATGCCCATGTACCGTTTCGGCCGGAGCTTTGGCGCAAAGGGAAAAAACTCCCTCAGCAACAGGGTTTTATCCTGGGGTGTGAAGGACGCAAAGACCATGTCATTGCTATAGTCGATACTGACGACATCCACGCTATGGTTACCGCCGCCAGCGGCGCAGGCAAAACCGCATATTTTTTATACCCCAATATCGAGTACGCATTGGCCACAGGAACATCCTTTCTATGCACAGACACAAAAGGAGATCTATTCCGTAACTATGCCGGGATTGCCAAGGAAAACTACGGCTTCCAGATTTCTGTCCTGGATCTTCGAAATCCAACCCGGTCAGACGGGAACAATCTGCTCCATCTGATCAACCGGTACATGGATGTCTATAAGGCCGACCCTCAAAATTTGTCTGCCAAGGCAAAGGCTGAAAAGTACGCCAAAGTGCTTTCCAAGACACTCATCAACACCAGCGGTGGGGACAGCTCCCAGTATGGGCAGAACGCCTACTTCTATGACGCAGCCGAGGGCCTTCTGTCCTCCATGCTGATGCTGGTAGCAGAGTACCTACCTACCCAGGACAAGGATGGCCATCCCATCGAGGAGAGGCACATCGTCTCTGTATTCAAACTGGTTCAGGAATTGCTGGTTCCCAGTCAGATCAAAGGGAAAAATCAGTATCAGCTTCTCATGGATAAGCTGCCGGAAAACCACAAGGCCAAAATGCTGGCTGGTTCTGCGCTCACCACCTCCGACCAGGCTATGAAGTCAGTGATCTCCACGGTGCTCTCAAGATTGAATGCTTTCCTGGACAGCGAGATGGAACAGATCCTGTGTTTCGATACTGCCATCGATGCAGAAATCTTCTGCAATCAAAAATCCGCAATTTTTATCGTGCTTCCGGAGGAGGATCAGACCAAGTATTTCATGGTCAGCCTGATTCTCCAAAATCTCTACCGAGAGATACTCACTGTTGCGGATGATAACGACGGCCGCCTAAAGAGGCGGGTTGTATTTTTTGCAGATGAGCTTGGAACCTGCCCGCCCATCCAGTCACTGGAGCTGATGTTCTCTGCATCCCGCTCCCGTGGTCTGATGCTGGTGCCCATCGTGCAGAGCATCACAGGCCAACTCCAAAAAAACTATGGCAAGGAAGGCTCGGAGATCATAGTTGATAACTGCCAGGTAAACATCTTCGGCGGCTTTGCACCTTCAAGCCAGACAGCGGTGGAGGTCTCCAAGGCGCTTGGAAGCCGAACAGTCATGAGCGGCTCCATCAGCAGAGGAAAGAACGATCCGTCCCAAAGTCTCCAGATGATAGAGCGCCCCTTGATGACACCGGACGAGCTGAAGACCATGCCCAAGGGGAGCTTCATTGTAGCCAAGACGGGCGTCCACCCCATGAAAGTGCGGCTGCGGCTATTTCTTGATTGGGGCATTCGATTTGGCAAACCATATGAAGTGCCTGAGCGGGTCCAGCGGCCCGTGGCCTATGCCAGCAAGCAGGAGTTGGAGGATGCGATTTTACTCCGTCACCATGCACCCCAAGTTGGGGACACAATGGAGGAGAAGCAGGCTTCTGAGTCTGCAACAAATGGCGGAGCATCCGCTGCACCCTTGGAGTATGAGGAAGCACATAAAACCGCTGTCCGGCTCTGAAAGGGGGGAAAAGCATATATGACAAATTTTCGAGCTATTTATTCTTCAGACCTGAACCACCGAGCCAGAGTGGTCTATATGTATTTGGCAGATCGAGCTGACCGGGACGGAAAATGTTGGCCAGCTATCAAGACTATCGCATCTGAACTGAACCTCTCCCGCTCCACCGTCAAGCGGGCGCTCGATGACCTGTGTAGAGCAAAACTATTGACCAAGGAGACACGCTGGCGGGAAAACGGCGGTCTGACCTCAAATCTCTATCGGATCTCCTGACAAAGAAGCAGACTCTCCCCACCAAGGGGAGAGTCTGCCTTTTTAGTGGACTGAGGAACGGTTCATCATGAACCATCCAGAAGGACCCACTCTATCAGAGATTTTAATACAGAGAATAACTACCTCTGGATTCACACAAGAAAGTCGATACGGCTGGAAATTGTACACAGTCTATGCTATAATACAAACTCAACCAGAATGATCTGTCAGAACAGGTACGTGATCCTTTCGCTGCGGGGAGGTGAAGCAGGTATGATACAACAGAAAAACGATCCCATTTGGAATCTCACCCGGGAACAGTGGTTCCAGGCCGTCTGCTTCGCCCTGTGCTTTTTGGCCTTCATGCTGGCGGAGGCGGCGGTCAATGCCCGGGCGGCGGTCCTTCTGGGGCCGGAGCGGGTCAATGCCGTCTACGCCCTGGGGCTGGTCTGCACCGGCCTGGGTTTCCTGTCGTTTGCCTTGCTGCGGAAACTGATCCGTGGGGAGCAGGGACGGAAATATGCCGCCTTTTTGGCGGGGGCGCTGTGCGTGGCTTCCGCCGTTTTGTTCCTCATTACCAACCAGACCACGCTCTTTTCCCTGTGCGCCGCGCTGTGTCTGCTCTCCTGCGGCCACATAGGAGGCTGCGTCTACTACAACCACGCCATGACCTTCCAGGGCAGCCGCTGCACCGGCCGGATCACCGGCATCGGGATGGGTCTGGCCGTGCTGCTCCAGTTCCTGATCCAGAGCGTCATCCCCCTGGATGTCATTTTCCTCATCAGCATGATCGGCAGCATTTTCCTGGTGGTGTTCCTG
Source organism: Pseudoflavonifractor phocaeensis (assembly GCF_016901955.1). Lineage (GTDB taxonomy): Bacteria > Bacillota > Clostridia > Oscillospirales > Oscillospiraceae > Flavonifractor > Flavonifractor phocaeensis_A. Next base: position 45,199 of record NZ_JACJLC010000017.1, on the reverse strand, counting down.
ATGTCCAGGGCGCCCCGGGACTGGGTGCTGGCCGACCCGCTGCCCTATTCCGCGGAGAATGAGACGCCCCGGCGCACCGCCCTGATCCTGCTCTTCGCCGTGGCGCTGATGAGCCTGGTGTCCGGTCTCATCGACGGGGTGATCACCGCCTTCGACAGCGCCGGGACCTATGACATCTACCACGGCGTACGGCTTTTCTATGCCCTGGGGCTGATTCTGGCGGGCTGGGCGGCGGACCTGCGGAGGCGGAGGCTGCTGCCTCTGGCCACGGCCTGTGTGATCCTGCTGTCCTCTGTCTCCACGGCGCTGCTGTCCTCCCCGGCGGGGTACTTTGCCGGCGTGGCATTGATGTATGTGTACAGCGGTTTCTATGTGATCTTCCTGACGGTGCTGTTCTGCGACTTCGCCCCCAGGACCTCCCGCCCGGAGCTGTGGGCGGGCCTGGGGCGGGCGGTCCGGAGCTTCGCCGTGGCGGCGGTGGTGCCGTCCATGCCCTGGCTCTATGACGCCTGGGGCAGCACTGCGCTGACGGTGGCCAGCTGCCTTCTCTCCGTGGCGGTGCTGCTGGTGCTGCTGCCCTGGATCAGCCGGGGCGGGCAGAGAGAGCAGTCCCTCTCGCCGGAGCAGGCGCTGGAGCGGTTCTGCGCAAGCTGCCGCCTGACGCCCCGGGAGTCGGAGGTGCTCTGCAAGCTGCTGGAGAGCGACGACAGCCTGCAGCTCATCGCCGCCCAGCTGGGTATCTCGGTGCGGATGGTGCAGCGGTATGTGACGGCCATCTACGAAAAGACCGGGGCCAAGTCCCGCACGGGACTGCATCAGCGCTATACGCAGCACATGTTGGAAAACCGCTGAATGCTGCAAAAAACAAAACATTTTTCCCACAAAACCAGGGGGTTCGTAAATACGAACCCCCTGATTTTTCATTTTGGCGGGAATACGGCCTGCACAAATCGGCCCTGGTGAGCTACAATGGCGACATCCAACCAAGGCAATACGGAAGAAAGGAGGAGGCCATGAGCGAATATCGCGTATGCCGCCTGCTGCCCTATAGCCGGCATCTGGTGAGCCTGGCTGTGTGCGACGTGCTGGAGCAGGAGGGCTGTCTGGACTTTGTCCGGGAAGAGCCGGACGGGGCCATCCTGGCCGATGTCACGGTCTACGAAAACCCCGGCCGGTTTTCCATCGCCGTCCGGGACGGTCCGGCGGGAACGGAACTGACCGTCTCCATCACCCAGCCCCGTCCGGGGCTGTCCCCGGAGGGACAGTGCCGGGCGGAGAACTACCTGGCCGACCGGGTGGAGCAGCTGCTGGAAAACGAGCTTCAGCTGGAGCCGCTGGTCCGGCCCGGAGCAAACCATCCGACAGAGAGAGGAAGGAGATGCGTATGAAAACACGAACACGAAACCTGAAGCGGCTGCTGTCCCTGCTGCTGTGCCTGTGCCTGGTGGCCGGGCTGCTGCCGGTGACGGTTCTGGCGGCGGGAGAATCCGCCCCGGCAGAAGACGGGTTCCTGTGGCTCACCACCGATGTGGTGGCAGACAACGTGGAGCCCGCCAATGGCACAAAGCTGTATCCGGGCGGCGGCACCACGGAGGGCGCCGTCTACGACCAGGGCACCAACACCCTGACCCTGACGAATTTCAGCGGCTCCGACCTGAACCTGATCGCCCGGGCGATGGGCAGCGGGTTCAAGATCGTGGTGAATGGGACCAACACCCTGAAATGCGTCCGGGTATACGGCGGCATCCATGGCGGCGCCCTTACCATCGAAGGGACCGGCACCCTCACCATAAACAACTCCGCCGATACCGCCTATTACGCCGGCATCGACCTGCGGGGCGAGGGGGTGGAGACCGCCCTGACCATCGGGGCGGAGGTGACCCTCCACGTCACCGGGCGGAGCGGCTCGGGCGCGGTGTCCGTGGCGCCCGCCCTCACCGATTCCACGCCCATCACCTGGGGCGGCACCCTTTCCAACGGGCAGCTGGCCGGCAGCCCGATCATCCTCTCCCTGCCCGCCATGTATATGGAGAACCCCTATGATAAGTACAATGTCTACCGGGACGGGGCAGGCAAGTACTATGGGCTGAAAATGGACCGGGGAACGGCGCCCTCATACGATTTTGTCTATTCGGTCTATGAAGTCACCTACGCAGACGGAACATACACCTTGGGTGCCGACACGGTGCCAGGAATGGTGGGCATCTCCGAAGATGATAAGAACACCTGGCTGGCCGATAAGACCCCCGTGTGGTCGGATTGGTCCAACTGGACCATCTCCAGCGATGCCACCATGGCGGGGCGGCTGGATACCCTGTCCTTCCTGCCCGGCGTCAGCCAGGGGCCGGTCATCACGGTGACGGGCAGCGTCCCCGCCGAGATGAAGGTGGGGGACTCCTACAATGTCAGCCTGTCCGCCACCGGCAGCGGCACCATCACCTGGAGCAAGGAGGGACAGTGGCCCGCCGGGATCGACCTTAGGGACAACGAAGACGGCACCGCTGACATTACCGGCAGCCCCACCGCCGCCGGGATCTACACCTTCTCCGTCATGGCCACCGACGGCAGCGGGCAGTCCGCCACCCGGGAATTCACCCTGCGGGTGACCAACGAAGTCAGTCAGCTGAGCTGGACCACCGCGAAGCTGGCCCCGTCCACCGTAAGTCTGGACCAGGTGAACGACTATACCCTGACCCTGGTCCCCAGCGAAGCCCTCACCCTGCCCGCCGGGACCGTGCTGTCCATCCGGGCCCAGGGGGTGGACTTCACCGACGCCGCGGTGAGCGACAGCGGATTTTCCGTATCCAATGGCGGATCGGGCGCGGTGGGCATCCGGTGCGATCAGGACGCTACTATCCCCGCCGGGGGCGTGACCCTCACCCTCACCGAAGTGAAAAACCCCGGCGGGGAAAGCCAGATCTACCCAACTCTGGGTGCGCTGAGCTGGGACGCCGGCGGCGTCACCTACCAGCTGCCCGAGACCACCATGGAGTCCATCCGCTACACCGGGCGGGTGCTGCTGGAGGGGGGCGTGTGCTATCTCGTCAAGGGGAACCAGATCTACTTCAGTGTGTCGGCCTACGGCGACGGGGATGTCACCGCCACCCTCCACTACTCCACCGGCAGCGATGAGCCAAAGACCAAGGCCTATATTCTGGAGCGGAATTCCGTCGACCCCACCGCCGAAGGCACCGTGAATTTCCCGGCGGACGCCGCCAGATTGGTCAAAACGGTCTTTTCCCTGCCCGGAGCGGAGCCGATCGAATGGACGTTTGACATGAACCGCAATACCGCCACCCCCCAGATGGAGGTCACCGTCCACGCGGCGGCGGGGGTTCCGCTGGACGGGGCCTGCATCCTGATTCAAGAAGAAAATAATGAGAAAACCGGCAGCATGGCATATGACCCCTCCTCCGACCAGCCGTTCACCATGGAGCTGGATAAGAGTTGGATAGACAGAGCTGTCACGGTCTCCCTGGCGGTCTATCAGGGGGAGTACATCAAACTGGCCGAAAGCGGTTCCCTCACCATCTCGGCCGCGAAGCTGAACCAGGTGACGCTGACGGTAGAGGAGACCGGCTACCAGAGCTATACCTTGCGCTTCCAGACAGCGGACGGTGAGCCGGTGGATGCCTCCGGCCTGTCCGGCACGCTGGAGTGGAAGGGGACATCCCTTGCCCGGCGGGAGAGCTATCTGTTCCAGAATACGCTCCAGGCCGGGGACCTCACCCTGAAGGTCTCTAACCCCGGAGAGGAACTGGCCCGGGACTACAAGATGAAGGAGACCTACACCGAAGGTACCGGCCTGGCTGTTGACGAAGGGACCATTACCATTACCCTGGAGGCATGGGACCGCTCCGCCGTCATCACCGGCGTGGTCACATGCGGCGAGGGCGACGATCCAGAGCCTGTGGCGGGGATGCGGGTCTCCGCCGAACAGACCCTGGACGGCCGCTCCTTCCAGTCGGTGGCCGTCAGCGGCGCGGACGGCAGATACACGATCCCCAACCTGGTGCCGGGGGAGGAGGCCAAAATCACCGCCGCCGCCGTGGGCTACCCGGACTATGAGGGCACCGTCAGCGGCGACAGCCTGACAGAAAACGGAACATACAACCACAACATCACCCTGAGCGGCACTCAGGGCACCATCTTCGTCTCTCTGAGCCAGCTGCCCATCCCGGGCACCGCCGCCAACGGCAGCACCGTCCAGTCGCCCACCTTCTCCGTGTGGCAGCCTGTTCCGGTGACGGAGGGAGAGGACGACAAGCCGGCTGCGCCCGATGAAACAAAAACGGAGAATGAAGCGATTCAGGTGACCCAGGTGGCCACCACCGGCGGCTACTACCTCACCCTGCCCGAGCTGCCCGGGGACAACTGGGGCGAAAAAGAGGTGGACGTCACGGTGACCGCCCCCGCCCTGGCCCAGACCGGCTCCGTGGTCTCCCAGGGCCGCGGCGGCGTGATCCGGGTGCAGCTGGACCAGCGGGGCTATGGCCGGGCGTCCTTCAACGGCCTGGTCCAGATGGGCGTGGTCAACCTGGGCACCCCCACCTCCCGGGACCTCTACTATGTGTTCGTGTATGACAGCGAGGGGGCACTGACCAGCGTCCTGTCCCCCACCGTCTCCAAGTCCATCCAGCTCCCGGCGGGGGAGTACACCGCCTACTTCCTGGGCTCCCTGCGCTGCACCGAGGAGGTGGCCGCCGCGGCCAGGTGGAGCAGCTCCTGGAGTGAGATCCAGGCGGCTGAGCTGGTGGCCGCCGGCGCGGTGAAGCAGACGTTTACCATGGCGGACGGCAAGGAGACGGTGCTCCCCGACCTCACGGTCCCCAGCGACGCGGACGAGGCCCTGCCTGGCTCCTATGTCCGGGCCCCCCACGTGACGCCGGAGGGCGAGATCTACGAGATCACCGGCGTCATCAGCCTCCCCGCGGGGGCCCGCCTGAGCACCATCCAATGCTCTGACCTGGCCCTGATCTCGGCGGCCAAGGTGGGGGGCAAGACCGCCGCGCTGAGCCTGGGCGAGATCTCACCGGCCTCGGGTTCGGACACCGGCGTGATTCCCTTTACCATCTACTGCCGCACGGCCACGAATTCGGCCAGCGCCCAGAGCGAGGGGACGGTCCACAAGGTTGACGTGACCTATGCTGACGCCAACGGCGCAGAGAAAACCGTCACCCTGGGCGTCCTCTCGGTGGCCTACAGCAAACTTCTCACCCTCCAGGCTCCCCAGCGGGTGGACACCGCCGGGCTGACGGTGTCGGGCCGGACCGAGGCAAACGCGGTGGTGGAGCTCTATCTGGAGCAGACCCTGCTGACCACCGTCCAGGCCGACGGCAACGGCCGCTATACCGCCACCCTCACCCTGCCGGTGAACGGGAACCGGGCCTCCGACCACCTGATCATGGCAAAGCTCATGAGGTATAAAAATACCGTGGCTTACGCCCCCGTCTCCTACGTGCCCGGCGAGGCCATCCTCACCGGATTGCTCATGTGGGTGGAGAACACTGTCCTGGGCGATGAACAGGAGATCCCCATGAGCGTCAACGGGGGCAGCGTCAACCTCATCACCCAGGGCTCCCACGACCACAGCTTCCAGTTTACCGCCACCTTCGAAAACGCCGACAAGCTCCGGGAAATCGGGGACGGCGCCAAGGTCCTCCTCCGGGTGGATACCGACGCGGACAGCCGGCTTCTGGTGGCCAAAGATATTGGCAACGGCGTGTTCCAGACGGATGAGGAGGTCTTCCCCTCGGGGGCCATGCCCACCCAGGTGACCCCCCTCTACGCCTCCAAGCTGCCCGACACCGCCGCCGACCTCACCGCGGAGGAGGCGGTCCTGGCCGGCGTCCAGGCGGCGGAGGGGCAGAAAGCCCTGGAAGCGCTGCTGGATGCCTATGACCTGACGCCGGAAAACGCCGACCGCAAGGATCTGCTGCGGGCCTACGCCAGCATGTATGAGAACGTGGCGGTGGCGGGGGACCCGGATGCGGCAGACGCCGACATCATCCTCTCCGACACCGCCCCCACCGCCGCCGGGGAATATGAGATGACCTTCACCACCCAGACCGGGATGGTGACCGACACGCGGGCCGAAGCTCTCGTTCAAAGTCTGAAAAACGACTCCAATTACCAGAAGTCCGCCGTCAACGGCAGCCTCAACGTGGGCAACACGACCTACAACAGCGTCACCAACTACACCCGCCTGTTCTTCTGCGACAAGGCCGGACAGCCCATCACCGATCCGGAGACCATCGCCGCCGGCACCTTCGCCGGGACCGTCAGCCTGACCTTCACGGTGGGGGTATCCAACGGCGGCACGGAGGTCTGCTGGACCCGGATCACCACCCTGACGCCGGGGGCCAAATTCCCCAGCTACAGGGACAACGGAACCCTGTCTGGGTTTGAGCCCGCCGCTGCCACTGTGCGGAACGGCGGAATCGCCGCCATCCTCCTGCAAAGCGTTCCCCTGTTCACAGGCGAAGCCCAGGTGCTGGCTGACGGCGAGGGCACCACCACCACGACCACCACCACCGAGACCCGCCGCCTGAACCAGGAGGAGATGCAGGTCTACTTTGACTCCGGCGTGGCGGGCAGCGACATCTCCTACGAGACCTACGCCAATTTCGTCATGGACGCAGTGCCCCTCAGTGACGATGCCAGATTCATGGGTCAGACATTCGATTACTTCAAGAACACCAAGGCCCTTTTCGGCGAAGCCACCGAATGCGAGCAGCTGGGCACCATCGCCGACGTGCTGGAGGGCTACCGGAAGAACCTGCTGGAGATCTACGACACCTTCAGCGGCCTGCCCACCGACCAGTGCAAGGACCTGGCGAAGCTGGCCCAGATGTCCCTGGATGCCTTGGGGGACGTGAGCGAGATCGTGGATCAGGCCCAGGTGACCCATCTGGCCGTCAGCCGGATCACCGATGAGATGAGCAAGGTGGGCATCCTGGTGGGCCCGCTGGAATTTACGGGGGCCGGCACCCTCTACAATGTGAGCACCGCCTTTGTGGGCCTGGCGGCCAACGCCACCAACGACCAGACCAAGGCGGAGGCCCAGCGGCAGTTCATCGGCTTCAGCTACCTCTACGAGCAGGTGTATAACCGGGCCACGGCCATGGGCTACAAGCAGGGCAGCGGCGGCGACGCCGGCAATATCGAGGAGGTCACCACCGTCACAAAGACCGTCACCACCAACCGGCAGCGCCACTATACCTGGGTGGAAAACGGCCAGCTCTGGGCCCTGGTGAAGGTCATCGAGACCACCACGACCACCACCACCGTGGAGCTGCGGATCACCTACTACACCGGCGTGTACCGCACGATCCCCATCAGCTCCGATACCGTGGAGACCCAGAGGTACTGGGAGGAGAAGGAGGTCGTCGAACCGGGCAGCGACGGCTGGTCCTCGGACACAACGACCGAGGTGACGGAGAACGGCGAGTCCGTGCCCCCCAGCGGCGGCAGCGGCGTGGAGATCAAGCACGACCCCAGCGGCTATGTCTACGAGGCCGTCCTCTCCAACCCCGTGGCGGGGGCCACCGTCACCCTGTACCAGAACGCCATTGAGTTTGAGCCGGAGTATGCCGGCGGCGACATTGGGAACCCGGATTACAGCCATGTTATCAACACGGATGTTCAGGCCACCAACGACCGCAAGCCCTATGTGGACTACACCGACGCGCCCCAGATCAACCCCATGACCAGCGACCAGGAGGGTCACTACGGCTGGGACGTGCCCCAGGGCCTGTGGTATGTGGAGGCGGAAGCGGCCGGCTATCAGCCCGGCAGCAGCAACAACGACAAGGCGGCCATCGTAGCCATCGGAAACGTCAACTGGCTCCCCGTCCTGCCGCCCCAGCTGGACGTCAACATCCCCATGGTGGACTACTCGGTGCCCACGGTCACCAAAGTCACCCCCCAGACCGACGGGGTCTACATCCAGTTCAGCAAGTACATGGAGGAGGACACCCTGACCGCTGACAGCTTTCAGCTGTGGGTAGACGGGCAGACCCCACCCTTTACCCTGGAAAAGGTGGACAGCGAGCGGGCTCCGGACAACATCAAATACAGCGGCACCGCTCCCAGCTACACCAGCCTGGTGCGGCTGGTCCCGGAGACGCCTCTGACAGCAGGCCAGCAGGTCAAGGTGGCCGTGAATGTGGCTAAAAATAAGGACCTGAGCAGCTACGCCGGCACGGACTTCCCCAACACCTACTTGAGTGACCCGGCCCCTGTGGTGCAGCAGGCGTCTGTGGAGGCCCCTTCCGCCGCTAATATTTCCAGCGGAACCTACTACGGCCCCCAGCAGGTCACCCTCATCTGCAACACCCCTGGGGCGGAGATCTGGTACACCACCGGCAGCGGAGCGTTTGATCCCGACACCTGGACCCGGTACACCGGCTCCATCCCCGTCAGCAGCAGCGTCACCCTGTCCTTCGTCGCCGTCAAAGACGGCATGCTGAACAGCGCCATTCAGACCATCACCCTGCAGATCGCGACGCCCGTGATCTCCGGCGGCGACACCCCCAACCCCGACCCCGGTCCCACTCCCGGCGGCGGCGGAACCGTCACCTATGGGGTGAGCGTGCCTGAAGGGACCACCGGAGGGTCTGTGTCCGTCAGCCCCAGCAGAGCATACAAGGGAAGGACTGTCACCATCACGGTGAAGCCCGACGAGGGCTATGAGCTGGACACCCTCACCGTCACCGACAGCAAGGGCAACGAGCTCGAGCTCACCGACAAGGGGGACGGCAAGTACACCTTCAAGATGCCCGCCTCCAAGGTGGAGATCCAGGCATCCTTCCGGGAGATCGTGGTGGAGCCTGTGAACCCCTTCACCGACGTGTTCGAGAGCGACTACTACTATGACGCGGTGCTGTGGGCGGTGGAAAACGGCATTACCAAGGGCACCAACCAGTCCGGCACCCTGTTCAGTCCCGATGTGACCCTCACCCGGGCGGAAATGGTGACCTTCCTGTGGCGGGCCGCCGGCTGTCCGGAGCCCACCGCGACCGAGCACTCCTTCGTGGACGTGGACAGCGAGGCCTTCTACTATGACGCCATGCTGTGGGCGGTGGAGAACGGCATCACCAACGGCACCGGCGACGGCACCACCTTCAGCCCCAATGTGACTGTGACCCGGAGCCAGGCGGTGACCTTCCAGTGGCGGGCCGCCGGCTGCCCCGAAGCCTCCGGCAGGCGCTTTGAGGACGTGGCGGCGGACGCCTGGTACACCGACGCCGTCACCTGGGCGGTGGAAAACGGCATCACCATCGGCACCAACCAGTCCGGCACCCTGTTCAGCCCCGGGATGGACGTGTCCCGGGCCCAGGCGGTCACCTTCCTGTGGAGAGAACTGGCCTGAGCCGGTGAGCACAGGAAGCCAAAACAAACGGCGGGAGGGACCGGCATCGTCCGGTCCCTCCCTGCTATACGAGAATCTTACAGACGGCGGTTTGAGTACCAGGGCATGCTCTTTCTCCAACAAGAGAGCGTTCCCAAAGGTTCTGGCTTATTTGCATACATCATAGGAGGGCTGAAATTAGCACAATGAATCAATCATATTGGCTTCGCTGTCCAGTTTGCGGGGAACGTTCAAAAACAAAAGTGTATGCAGATACCGTACTGGTCAGGTTTCCGCTGTACTGTCCCAGATGTAAAAAGGAATGCCGAGTAGATGTTGTACAACTGAAAATGATTTTGAGCAAGGAGCCAGACGCTTAAAGCGCAGAGCCTGCTGCCCTATAAATAGGGTCGCAGGCTCTTTTTTTATTTGGATCACTATTTGATTTGTATGTACTGTTCCGAGCGCAAAGCCTCCAACACGGCCTCTATAACAGGGATCAGCGCGGTTGCCTCTTGCTCGGAACAGTTCTCCAGCAAACAGCGAAGCCGGATGATCACAGGGTTTTCGCATTGCAGTTCGGGATAAAAAATTTCATTCGCATCTATGCGGAGTGTACGGATAAAGGGCCAGAGCACCTCTAACTTTGGATTTGCCCTGTAGTTTTCTATGTTGACCACCGTGCGGACATCGATCTCTGCCTCTTCCGCCACACGGTTCTGTGTCCAGCCAAGTTCATTACGCGCCCTTTTGGCGGCGTCACCCAGAGTTTTAGAAAAATCACGCACTGCAGTTCACCTCGAAGTGATTTTACAATGCTTTCCGCTGCATGAAAATGTACTGCAATATCGGATGAGGGGCAGAGCGTGCGGTCTTCTCTCTTAAAAAAATTTCCTGCGTTATCCACTACCTTCGACGAACAGGATTTCCCTGGCCAATATGCCTGGATCGACACCATTGAAGACCCCGACCTTTTCCGAAAAATCAATTTGCTCTCCAACGCCGACCTGGAACTGCTTACATTGCTTGTGATTCATGGATACAGCGAAGCAGAGATCGCCAGGCAGCGGGGCTGTAGTAGAAACACGATTTCAAAAAAATTTGCTCGGATCAAAAGATTTTTGAAATAAAGGGTTACAAAAGCGTCCTCTCACTGCCTACGCAGTGAGGGGACCTTTTCCCTCTGTGTGCTTTGAAAATCAAATATCCGATCGTCTGAATACCTTCCTGGCGGGGCCCTCCGGAAAAGGGCAAGCGACGCTGGAGGATGCGCCAAGACCACCTGTAGAGGTTCCGGTACAAGCTGCAAACGAAGTCACCCTCACAATATTTGTTCGGTTATGTCAGTTTGCCGGATATAACCTCTATCAACGACGGCCAAACAAGGTGCCAAGCGGGTCCATCCGTCCATAAAACAGCCTGTGGCAAGCTGTATCGCGATGATTCCGTCAGGGACAATGATACTTCCGTCCAGTCCCAGACTCAAGCAAGGAGGGCGGCCGACAGAGATCCTGCCGGGGGTGGAACTCCCATGACGCAGTGAAGCCAGCTGCGGTTCGGATGGTCGCCCTATGGTTTCCGATTGGTCAAAAAGGGCCGTCTTGGGAAAAAGAACCGTGAACTCTACGACATTGAGATCAATCCAGAGGAGGCCATCGCCGTCAAGCGTATGTTCGATCTAACCGACCGCTATGGCTACGGAGGGCGAAAGATCTCGACCGTTCTGAAAAGCGAAGGCATTGTCAACCTGCGGACAGGGGAACCGTTCCACTACTCCACGATTCAACATATCCTCTCAAATATCATGAATGTTGGGATTCTGCGCAGCGGAGAGACACAGTCAGAGGTATTTCCGGATCTGCAGATCATCCCGCTGGAGCAATTCCAACGGGTAGCAAAAGCACGGAAACAGAGATCCATCAATTACGCCATTCAATGCGGATGGGAACCGGAAACAGTAACACTTGCGGATGGCAGTGAAGCCACCGTGGTCCGTTCTTCCGGAGCCTATCCGCGCAGAATCGTCGGCAAAGCTCTCCTCTCCGGGAATGTCTATTGCGGTCACTGTGGTGGCCGCATTTTTGCTACTACCGCAAGGAAGAATCACTACCCCACGCAGAACCCGGAACGGATCGCAGTTTATAAGTGCTACAACCGAACCCAGCATAAGGAGCAATGCGACGGTCCATCCACCTACTGTGCAGAGAAGGTGGACCGTGTCGTGGAGTCTGTGCTCCACGGCATTTTCGAGAGAGCCAAGCAGGTGAATGAAGATACATTCCTGAAACATCAGGTTCAAGCATCCACCAAGCACTACCAAGAAAAACTGACTATTATGAAGGCCGAATATACCAAAGCCACAAAAGAATTAAGCAAATGGGAAGATATGATGTTGGACTCCATGGAAGGAAACTGTGTATTTACATCAGAACAAATAAAGAAACGGATGGATACTGTACAGGAACGGATAGTCCGGTTGATTCAGGACATCGAATCTATACAAAGCAGTTACGGAGAGGCCAAGTCCATTGCCGAAGAAATTGCCATGCAGCATCAGAACCTTCTCTCCTGGGCGCAGATATTTGACGCGGCCAGCATCCCGGAGAAAAAAGTCATTGCCTCCCAGATAATCAAGGCCGTGACTTTGACCAGAAATTACGGCATTCAAATCGAGTTCCGTATCTCAGAGGCACAGTTTTTGAACGGTATGGATATGTCGTAAGCCGCGGGGATGGTATCCCACACCCCAACATGCTATAATGAAGACAAAACGATGAAGGGGGCGACACCATGGCCATTGAGAACGGCGAGTGGATCATGCGGGGCATGGCTTGGGATGATCCCGCCCGCATCCAGAGCTGGGAGGAGCTGATAGGCTGGATCAATGAGATTGGTTTTCTGCCCCTGTTCAAGAATGAGGTGGCTGGCTTCTCCGTGGAGGAGCACACCGCCCCCCTCTACTGGTGGTCCGGTGATGCGGAGCAGGACCCCTGGGAGTGGCGTTGCCTCATGGCTCGGAGCGGTCAGGCGGCCTACGGCAAGTTTTTCGGGAAAAAGGCCGGCTTCATCTCCAAAGCCTGGTTTCCCCACTTCGCCAACTGGCGGCGGGACAGCTATGACTTTGACAGCCGCTGAGAGGACGAGCTGGCTCCCATGCGGCAGAAGCGGATCATGGACTGCTTTGCCGGGCAGGACGAGTGGTTCTCCTTCGCCCTGAAACAGCGGGCCGGCTTTGGCAAGGGCGGGGAGAAAAACTTCGAGGGCACGGTCATCGACCTCCAGATGGGCGGATACCTCCTGATCCGAGACTTCCGGCAGCGGATTAACAAACGGGGTATCCCCTACGGCTGGCCCATTTCCGTCTACACCACGCCGGAGGCCCTGTTGGGCTATGACCATGTTTCTTCCGCCTATGCAGCGGCGCCAAAGATGTCCAAGGCTTTGATCTACCAACAGATCCGCAAAAATTTCCCGGAGGCCGCCCAGAAAGAACTGTATGCCGTGCTGGGATGGTCCCGATAACTGGACTGAATTTGTGAGATACTATTGATGGAGGGGGGAGAGATATGAAAGAGCGGACCTATATCTGCTGCGACCTGAAAAGTTTTTACGCCAGCGTGGAATGTGTGGAGCGGGGATTGGACCCTATGACCACCAACCTGGTGGTGGCAGATCAGAGCCGCACGGACAAAACCATTTGCCTGGCCGTCTCCCCCTCTCTGAAAGCCTACGGCATTGGAGGACGGGCCCGTCTCTTTGAGGTGGTTCAAAAGGTTGCCGAGGTCAACGCCAAACGCAAGTGGAGCGCCCCGGGGCATCAGCTCACCGGCTCCTCCTGGCACGACCCGGATGTGCAGAGTGATCCCTCCCTGGCCCTGGACTATATCGTGGCCCCGCCCCGGATGGCCCACTACGTTGACTGGAGCACGAAGATTTACAGTGTTTATCTGAAATATGTAGCTCCAGAGGACATCTTCACTTACTCCATCGACGAGGTGTTCATGGACCTCACCAATTACCTGGACACCTACAAAATGACGGCTCGGGAGCTGACCCGCACCATCATTCTGGACATCCTTAAGACTACCGGCATCACCGCCGCAGCGGGTATGGGGACCAACTTGTACCTGGCCAAAGTTGCAATGGATATTGTGGCCAAGCATGTCCACCCCGATTCGTTCGGGGTGCGCATCGCCAAGCTCAACGAGATAAGCTATCGGCGGCTTTTATGGACCCACCGTCCCCTCACTGATTTCTGGCGAGTGGGCAAAGGATACGCTTCCAAGCTGGAGGCCCACGGCCTGTACACCATGGGGGACATCGCCCGGTGCTCCATTGGCAAGCCCGGGGAGTATCATAATGAGGCGCTCTTATATAATCTCTTCGGCATCAATGCGGAGCTGCTCATTGATCACGCCTGGGGGTGGGAGCCCTGCACCATTGCAGATGTGAAAGCCTATAAGCCGGAGAACAAGAGCATTGTCTCCGGCCAGGTTCTCAAGTGCCCTTACGACTTAGGGTTGCCCCCCTTCATTTGGTTGTCCGCAAACACCATTGTAAGGGCGCATCCCCTATGAGTCCACTTCTTTCTTACACTGTTGCACTTGTATTGTATATGCGCCATTAAGCTTTTTTCGTGCCTGCGGGCACGAACTCCGCGAGGCTTTTTTGACAAGCAGAAGGGGCTGCTGCGCTGGTGCGCAGCAGCCCCTTCTGGTATTACAGTTCACAGCGGGCATCTGCCGGACTTTTCCGGCGACTCTCTTGTCGGCCCGCCAGGGAGATCACACCACCAGGCCCACCATCCGGTAGAGGAAGGTCATGGCCTCAGTGCGAACACAGGGCGTGTTGGGCCCGAAGCTGTACTCCCCGAGGAAGCCGTCGGTGAGATGGTTTTCCACCGACCACATCATGGCGTCATAGAAATACTCCGTACCGTCCACATCCCGGAAGGGCTCCCAGGTAGAGCGGTAGCTGGGCTCACCCATAAAGCGGTAGAGGAAGGTCAGAATCTCGGCCCGGCTGCACTGCCGGGTGGGGGAAAAGAGCCCGGCGCCGGTACCGGTGGTGATGCCGTTCTCCACCGCCCACAGCACGGCGTCATAGTAATAGGAGCCGGCGGGGACGTCCGAGAAGGGATTTGTGGTGGTCTTGGGGGTGGGGCTGCCGGCGGTCCGCCACAGGAAGGTCATGATCTGGGCCCGGTCGCAGACGGCGTTGATGCCGAACAGGGTGGAGCTCACGCCGGTAGTGATGCCCTTGTTCACCGCCCACTTCACCGGAGCCTCGTAATAGGAGCCCGCTGCCACGTCGGAGAAGGTCTTGCCTGCGTCGTAGTCCAGCTCATAGCAGCACAGGGCGTAGTAGGTGGTGTTGAGCAGCACCTCGTACTTGCCGTCCCCGTCCACGTCCTCCACCAGAGGAGTGGCCATGCAGCCGTTGTGCATCGAAACAGTGCCGCTGTAGCTGGCGTAGCCGTCGTGGAGGTCGTGGCTGGCCAGCAGGTTGCCGTCGCAGTCCAGCACATACAGCGCGCCGTTGACCTTGGTATCGGTGCGGTCGTTGTTCTCGGTATAGGAGGCCACGATGACCTCCAGCTTGCCGTCGCCGTTGATGTCCTTGCACACCGGCGGGCAGGCAAACTCAAACGCCGTAGAGGTGCTCTTGGGCAGGGTGAAGGGCCACTGGCCGTGCTCCGTGCCGTCCAGGTTGAAGCAGTGGAGCTTGCCGTTGTAGGAGTTGAAGAGGATCTCCTGGTACCCGTCCCCGTCCAGGTCGGCGCACACCGGCTCGGAGAAGACGCCGCCGGCCAGGGAAACCTTGTCATAGGACTTCAGGCATCTGCCCAGATCCCGGGGAGCGGAGGTCCAGTCAAAGCCCAGGGCTTCATTGACGTAGCGGGTGCGGTCCTGGTTGAAGATGAAGGCGGTCATGTACCGGGTGTCTTCCAGAGTGGCGTCGTTGGACTGGTTGTAACCGGTGCGGTCGAACACCAGTCCGGTCACCACTACCTCCGAAACACCGTCGCCGTCCACGTCGCTGTAGGTCGCCGCGGAGTGGCCAAAGGTGGCCCGGTAAAGCTCGGCACGGGTCTCATCCCCGTCCACGGGGTAGCCCCAGCCCTCGTTTTCGCAGGAGATCTCCTGGTCGTAGTCCTCATAGACCGCCACCTTGCCCCAGCTCCGGCCTTCAAACAGGTCGGAAGCGGTCACCAGGGAGCTGTCCCCGTAGTAGGCGCCGATAAAGGCGGTGTCATTGGGGACGATGATCTCAGGGACGTTATCCCCGTTCAGATCGCCCAGAGCAATAGAGTTGGCAAATACGCCGTAATTGTAGGCATTGCCCGTAATGGTACTCTGGGAGTAGTTGGCGTTCTGGGAATCTGCCAGTTGAGGCCAGCCCGGCAGAATGGTGCCATCGCTACGATAGACCCACACACTTACCGATGAAGCGATTCCCACGCCTACCACGATCTCCAGCTTGCCGTCACCGTTGACGTCCCCCACCGCCAGGGAGCGAATGGGGCTGCTGGTGGGCTTCTGAGGCCAGCCCGGCTCAAAGTATCCCTCGCTGTTGAGCACAGACAGGGAGCCGTTGCCGTACCCGATGACAATTTCCAGCTCACCGTCGCCGTCCAGATCCAGCACTTTGAAATCCGCGAACACTTGGCCCGATGCCACGTTGCCGTAGTCGGAATAGGGGGTGGAGCGGTCTTTACCCGCATTGATTCGCCACTTTTCCATACCAGTTACCGCGTTCACCACAGAAAGGGAGTAGGCGGCGTTGATGGCCTCCAACGCTCCGTCGCCGTCCAAATCCACCACCACCGGAGTGGCATAATAGGCCTCTTCGGTGTAGTAGTCGTTGTTCCGGCCGGCAAACAGATACTCCTCCTCAATGGCCAAGGATGATTGCCCCGGCTGTGCTTTGGCCGCCGGAGACACTCCGGAAACCAGGCCAGTGGCCATACAGAGCGCCAATGCGGCAGCTCCTACTCGACGTAACATAATCCCACATCTCTCCTTATACCAAAATTCCCGATATTAAATACCGTATTTTGATATAATACCATAATATGCTTGAGAGCACAAGGTATTGCTGACCCTTCCAGCCATCCCGTGAGATAGTACATTAAATGCAGAAAAGGTTAAACGACCTTTTTCTGCATTATTTTTTTGCTGCCGGGGGCAGGTCCGGCGGAAACGAGGTGAGAACGTGAGCAAACAGAGGACATTGACCATGCAGGATCGGAGGGTCCTGGCGAGGCGCTGGGAGGCCGGAGACGGCGCTGTTGAGATTGCGGTCGATCTCGGCTTCTCCCCTGCCGCCATTTACAGCGAGCTGAAGAGAGGAGACACCGGCGAGCTGGACCAGAACAAGCGGCCGAAGTATGACCCTGATAAAGGGCAAGAGGTATACCAGAAGAACCTGCGGAACAGAGGACGCCGGAAGGCGGAAAAGTAAGGAGGAGCTATTATGGCAAAGTTCAGGACCTGCGAGAAGTGCGGGGTGTCATTGGATCACGGTGAGGTCTGCGACTGCAAGAGAGGCACAGAGAGGCGGAGCGTGGCCTATAAGGCCAGAGAGGCTGCCATCAAGGAAGCGGTGGACGCTGAAGTGATCATCACCCTGGAGAAGAAGAAGGGCAGCGAGACCTTCAGACGGGAGATCCAGGCGTCAAGCGCGTCGGCCGCCCTGAACGGGCTGGCCGTGCTGCTGAAGGAGCACGCAAAAACCGTGGGGGTGAGCACCGTGCAGGTGCTGGCCATCCTGGCGACGGTGCTCACCGTGCCGGAGATCCGTGACGGAGACACCGGGGCGGAGAAGTGAGGAGGACGCCATGAAACACTATGAGATCATCATTGAAAACAGGAACTACCCCCTGACCTATCGTTGCAGTACGATTGCGGAGGCCTTCGGCTGCCTGATGGAGGTGTCCGGGTGGGCGTCTCACGTGCGGTTTGATCCGGACGGGCTGATGGAGACGCTGGTGAGCATGCGGTTCGGAAAGACCATCTCTCACAACGGGTGCGGCTATTACATTTCGGTCAAGGACGGGGAGGTATAGACGTGGAGCAGCAGTTCTTCACAATCGAGGTGCAGGTGCAGCCGTCCAGGATGGAGCGGCTGCGGCAGAGGCGAGAGCTGGCGAGGCTGAAGGCCGCCCTGGCTGCGGCCTGCCTGGTCTCCCTGGTGCTCACAATACTGCTGATCAGCTCCAGCTGTTCGGCGGAGAAAGAGATCGAGGCGGAGAGCGGATGGACGGTAACGGTGCAGCTGCTGGCGCCGGAAGAGACGGCCGGGCAGCAGGCGGAAGCCGAGGAGCCGCAAAGCAGGTATGGGGAGATCACAGAGGACGAGCGGGAGCTGATCGCAAGGGTGATCTACCTGGAGGCGCGCGGTGAACCGGCAGAGGGACAGCAAGCCGTAGCCGAAGTGATCCTGAACCGGGTGGCCGCGGACAACTTCCCGGGGAGCGTGAAGGGCGTGATCTACCAGGAGGGGCAGTTCTCAACGGCGTCCGCCATTCCGGAAGCGGAGCCGGGGGAGGCTCAATACGCGGCGGTGGATGCCGCCATGTACGGAGATCCGGTGCTTCCCATGGATGTGGTCTACTTCTCCAGAGAGGGGGAGAACGACGATGTGTGGGGAACAATCGGAGCGCATGTGTTCTGCTACCAATATGAGTGGGAATAGGAAAACCCGTCTGATGATGGCCCGCCGGGCACGGGCCGAAACGCTCCCCAGCGGGGGCGTCACGGGAGCCCGTCGGCAACGTGGGGAACCGCCGCCACGATGATATATGCACTTTGAAATCTGAAAACGGAGGAACGAGCATGAAGGAAGGATAACGAGCCGGATGGCTTTGGCATGTTATCGGCGCCCTCCGGGAGTCTTTCCGGAATGGAACGGATCCTGTACATAGGCACATTCCGTGAGGGAAAGTATCACGGCTATGGCCTGCTCTTTGCAGAACCGACCTCGGAGGACGAAAATGTGGTGCTCAATCTGTCGTACCGGGGAATCGGGGAAGAAGAGCTCCGGACAATCTATCATTCCTTTGCTAATTATGTGTGCTATGAGGGCGAGTTCAAAGACGGAGCCCCAAATGGGCAGGGGAATCGCTTTTCCTGCAGCCTGTATTACTCGGTGCTGGCAAGCCAGATGAGCGGGGCGGACAGTCTGCGGTTGGACGATATCGGTTTTACAGTCACCGTGGGAAAATTTCGGGACGGCAGCGCCAACGGTCCGGTGAAACAATACCGCTCCGGCATGCTCTCTTATGAGGGAGAAATGAAAAACGATAAGCGGGACGGCAGAGGTGTTCAATACCAGAGCGGGAGTACGGCAGTTCTGTATGAGGGGGAATTCAAAAATGATGCGTACCATGGCAGGGGCACCCTATATGACGAAAACGGACAGGTGGTGTACAGCGGCAAGTGGAAGAACGGCGATTATGCCTGAGGCTGTACGGTTACCATCCCCGGGTGGGGAGTGTGCGAGGCATTGAAAGACTACTATGCCGTTCTGGGGATCAGGTACGGGGCATCCGCCAAAGAAATCAAGGATGCCTATCGGGCCATGATCCTGCAGTATCACCCCGATGTCTATCAGGGTGATCCACAGGAGGGGACCCGCATCACCCAGCAACTCAACGAGGCCTTTGAGATTTTGGGAGACGAACAAAAAAGGACGGAATATGATCTGCTGTGGAAGCAGACACAGCCAGAAGCGGAAGATGCCAAATGCCAGGAGCCTGACGCAGGTCAACAGGAAGAACACCGGCAGGATGATGCCGCGCCCAACACGAAAGACGAGGACAGGCCGACCGGAAGATGTGGCAGCATTACACTGATGAATCTGCTGTATTCAGCGGCGGCGATTTGTTTGGCAATCACACATTTTCTTGTCCCCTGGGTGCGCATCAATGACTTACAGCTCGTGATATGGGAGGTATTCGCAGGCCTTTTCGGCGTATATGGGGAGCTTTCCACAGCAAGCTGGGTCATGCTGTTTCTCTCCGCCCTACTCCTCAGCGGCTTTCTCCTATCCTCTCTGCAAGCGGTCAAGCAGATCTGGTCGGCTGATGACGGCGGCAGCGCCTATTATGAGGCGAAGGGGATTGCCGGCTTGGTGGCTCTTGAAAACCTATTTTTTCGGGCAATTCTGTTCGTCGCGTCGCTGCTTTTCCCCACCACGCAGGTGTACAGCACAGCGGTTTCAATTCCATATCTCGTGGTCGGACTGCTCCTCCTGCTGATCCTATATCTGGGCTGGGGCGGATATTCAAAAAATACATAAACTGGGGGTATCTCTATGAAAAAACGATCGATGTTCTGCGCGGTGCTGCTGCTCTTTGCCTTCCTGGCCGCGCCGACCAGCCGTGCTGTGGGAGTGCCGGCTCCTTCCTTTTCAGATGTTACGGAGACAAACTGGGCCTACGAGTATATTGAGGCGATGTCCGGGCTCGACATTCTGAGCGGATACACAGACGGGACCTTCCGCCCGGATCAGGTCATGCGCCGGGATGAATTTGCGAAGGTACTGGCCTGTATGCTGGAAATCCAGGGGATCGAGCCTGCGGACGCCGAGGCCGTGCCAGCCCCGACCGACATCGATTCAAACTGGGCGAAGGACTATATCCTGGCGGTCCAGTCCTATATTCCCTATGACGGCGCCTCCTTCCGGCCGGAGGAAGTTATCACCCGGGAGGATATGGTAACCGCAATCATACGGGCAATGGGCGTTGATGTCAGCACAGCGGATCTTTCCAGGGCCCAAAACACCTTCTCGGATTATGCTGATATCACCGAAGCACTAAAGCCCTACGTTGCCTATTCCCTGGAGCATGAAATCGTGACCGGCTACCCGGACGGCTCCTTCCGGCCAGGGGAGGGCGTGTCCCGTGCGGCGGCGTGCGCGGTCCTGTACCGCTCGTTTATGCAATATCCCTATGGCATGATGACCCTTCTGGACGGGATGGGCGGCCTCCGCTCCATGGTGCTGACGAACGACAATCAAATGGTTCTGACGGACGGGATCGGCGTCTATTTCCTGGATCCGGAGGATAGCTCGGCAGAAGGCATTGAGCTTGGCGGAACATGGGAAAACGCCTGCCTGGCCTATGACAGTGCCCACGACATCATCTATCTAGCCCTGGGCGATCCACTGGAGTTGTATGATGTCAGCGATCCCTACAACCCGGAGCTGGTTTACAGCATCTCTGAGCACGAGGATGATCTGCGCCGCACCGGCGGGCGAATCTCCGACACGAGATGTCTGTACGTTCTGTCGGACGGCTCCATCCTGATCCCTTTCGAGGAGAATGGAACCTGGAGGTTAGACCCAAACACAGGAGCACTCCGTACAACCTCCCGGGCATATGAGCCCACCAGCGGCTATTATTACAGTATCCTGGGCGATACGCTTTACACCTTCCGCCAGGGCGACTCCGCAGCAACCGCAAGGGATCTCCTGACAGGGCAGGAATCAGCCCTTACCCTGTCCCAGGGGGCGCCAGTCAACAATGCCCAGAGCATTGCCGCGGGTCCGGACGGGTTTTACTTCTGGGACTCTTCGACCGGTTTGATGAAGATTGACCACGCGGGCAACTTCCATGTGGTCGCTGGGCTGGATGAAATTGAAAATATGGATGGATCTTCTTTCCCCTATAATATCTGGAATGCCTGTGTGAACAGCCAGGGGGTCTTTGCGTTCTATGATAACTCTTCTAACAGCATCGGCGTCATCTACGAGCAAAACGGAGGCTGAGACCAAACAGAACGCTCCACCTACAAATGGACTCCGGCCTGTTAAAAGGGTCCCAGCTGCAACAAACGGCAGCTGGGACCCTAATCTATACAGAGGAAAAAGATATACAAATCCAAGGCTAACCTGTCTGGGTCAGGGAGGCAGAAGAGTAGGCAACCGAAGTACGGCCAACACAAGCTACGGCGGATATAAGGTCGGTATACTGTGACCTGGATGGAAAAGATGATAGGTATCAAGAAAGAAGATGGCATAAATTCTCGTGACTAAATCGGGGAAATATGGATGATATGGTACAAAAAGACTTTACAATATGGGATTTTTTTGCTATATTATACACATATAAAGAGCCACATGGGCAAAGAACGATATAAGCTGTGTATTGTCGTTTCATGAATTTGTTCTAGCCATTTATGCTATGCTTCATGTGATAACAGCGAATATGCGGTTTAGCCTTGGAGTGGTTCTTCACTATCCCTCAAACCGGAGCGGTACAGGTGCTGTCTATTCTAAACTAGGAGACATTATTTAGGGTAGTACAGCAACCCCAGAGTTCGACGCTCTGACGGATTATACTGTTGTCAGTTTGCCGTGAGAGGGGTTTTTTTGCTTTTTTGCCGACGGACTGGTAATAGTCCGTCGGTTTTTTGTTTTCTGTACGGTGCTGGCAACGCAAAGAGGTGATTCAAAGGCAATCTTTTAGACAAACACCTTTATCTGCGCGATCAGACAATTATCAGGGAGGAGTAAATATGAATAGTGATAGAAGCGGGCTAGCACCCAACGGGTTGCCTTTAGTATTGCGAGTGCCTGATGTAGCCAAGGTATTATGCCTCGGCACAGGAAAGGTCTATGAACTGGTACGTTGCGGGCGCCTGCGCAGCATCAAGGTGGGTAAGAAAATTCTGGTTCCGCGAGCAGCAATCTTTGAGTTCCTCGGGATGGCTGAAGAGACTGCTTTGGAGCCGGGAAACGGCTAAGCCTATCCCAAACAAAGTAGGGAAGAAAGTGATATCATGGCTAAGAAAGGCTCAAAGCGGGGTGCCCCAGGTGGGGGCTCGCTCCGAAGGAAACAGGTCAAGAAGGGTGAAAAGGTCTACGCCTACTGGGAGGCTCGTATTACAACGGGGTTCGATCCGGGTACAGGCAGACAGACACAGAGATCATTCTCAGGAAAAACGCAAAAAGAGGTCCGGGAAAAGATGCAGGCCGCGTTGGTTGAATTGGCCCGCCATGAATACCGCGAGCCGACAAAGATCACTGTGGGGGAATGGCTTGACATATGGGAAAAGGACTATTTAAATTCTGTCAAACCCCTTACACGGCTGAACTACGCGCAACATATCAAAAACCATATTCGCCCTGCCCTGGGCGGGAAAAGGCTGGATGAACTGGTTGGGGCGGATATCCAGAGGTTCTATAACCAGTTGATAAAGACTGGCCGAAAAATGCCTAAGCACACCAAGAGCGGGAACTCTGCGAAGAAAGACGGGAAGAACGTCTGCGTGTCTGCTTCGCTGTCTGCCAAGACCGTAAAAAATATCCATGGTGTGCTGCACAGGGCGCTTCAACAGGCAGTAAAGCTTGGCTATATCCGTACAAATCCCGCAGATACCTGTGACCTGGCCAAGACAGAGAAGAGGGAGATCACCCCCTTGGATGCTGATGCGACTGCCAAGTTTATGGATGCCATCCGAGGCCATACCTTCGAGACCCTGTACCTGACCATGCTATTTACAGGTATGCGTCGGGGAGAGGCCTGCGGACTGCTGTGGGATTGCGTCGATCTGGACAAAGGGACAATCACCATCAACAAGCAGCTCCAGAATATCCCTGGAGAGCGCGGCTGTTATCGCTTGGTCTCTACAAAAAATGGCAAGGGTCGGACTCTGAAGGTGGCCTCCTTTGTGGTGAATCTGTTGTTGCAGCATATGGAAGCACAGGAAAAAGCTAAACTCAATGCTGGTCCCCTATGGCACGATGAAGGCTATGTGTTCTGCAACGACATTGGAGAGCATCTGTCCCCCCATACGGTCTACCACAATTTCAAGCGCATTGTGGCGTCGATCGGTATGCCGAATGCTCGGTTGCATGATCTTCGGCATAGCTACGCTGTGGCATCATTGCAGGCTAGAGATGATGTCAAAACGGTGCAGAGTAACCTTGGACATCACACAGCCTCGTTCACGCTTGACGTGTATGGGCATGTCACAGAACAGATGAAGCAGGCCAGCGCAGCTCGGCTAGACGAGTACATCAAGCTTGTCCAGCACGAAAAGGGAAACTAAAAGGGAAACTCAGGCTCATAAACGGGAAAGGAGCCTTGAAACCATTGCAGTTTCAAGGCTCCTCCGTGGTCCGAGTGGCGGGATTTGAACCCACGGTCTCTTGGACCCGAACCAAGCGCGATACCAAGCTTCGCCACACCCGGATGAACTTGACTACGACCAGGGTGCATACAGAACGCTGCTGCTCTGGGCGCTAATGGTTATTATAGAGACTTTTATGCTGGTTGTCAAGGTGAAAATGGGATCACAGGGCCATTTCACGAAGGAGAGAATGGTCCACATTGAGCAGTCGGAACTGGTTTTTGCGGAAGGTCAAAATCCCCTCCTGCTTCATGCGGCCCAATTCCTTAGACAGGGCGCTGCGTTCCACATTCAGATAGTCGGCCAGCTGCTGGCGGTCAAAGGGAATGGTGAGTTCCATGGAGCCCCGGCGCACCGCCTCGGAGGACAGATAGGTCATCAACCGGGTGCGGATATGCCGGGAGGAGATACAGAACATCCGGTTAGACCAGGCAAGATTTTTCCGGGTGGATAGGGTCAGCAGATTGTACAGCACCTTGGTGTACCAGCTCTTTTGGCTTTGGGCGGGGTCGAGCAAGATACCCAGATGGATAAACAGCACCTTGCAGGCATCCACAGCCACCACGTCCACCATCATGGGGGTCCGACTGAAGGCGTAGCTCTCAGCGAAGGCCTGGCCGGGGGCGATGTTGTGGAGGATCATCCGGTTGCCCCACAGATCCAGATTTTCAATGTGGACGCAGCCCGACAGCAGTACGCCAAACTCCGCCGTCATATCCCCGGTATGGAAAATGGGGGATTCCTTGGGGTAGTCCACTTGGCGGATGGCCCCCAGGGCCTCCATTTGCGCGTACTCGTCTGGGCCTACCCCCTGAAAAATGGGATTTTTTAAGACCATCATAAAAACCTCTATTCTGTGGTTATAACCACATACATTTTTTCTGATTGTACTATACTGTACCCAGAAAAACAAGGAGGGGATTTCATGATCCGCAAAATCATTAACATAGATGAAGAAAAATGCAACGGCTGCGGCGCCTGTGCCCAGGCCTGTCATGAAGGGGCCATCGGTATGGTAAACGGCAAGGCCAAACTGCTGCGGGATGACTACTGTGACGGTCTGGGGGATTGCCTCCCCGCATGCCCCACTGGGGCAATTTCCTTTGTGGAACGGGAGGCGGCGGCTTACGACCAGAAGGCGGTGGAGGAGCGCCAGCGGCAGCTGGGGAAGGCTCCTGTCGATGGATGTCCCGGCCGGCAGGCCATGAGTTTGCGTCGGCATCTGGAGGCGCCCGCCCCGGCGGCAGGTCCCAGTGTATCCCAGTTGGGCCAGTGGCCCTGCCAGATTAAGCTGGCTCCCATCAACGCCCCTTACTTCAACGGATCCAAGCTTCTTATCGCCGCCGACTGTACCGCCTACGCCTATGCTAACCTGCACCAGGAGTTCATGCGGGGGAAGATCACCCTCATCGGCTGCCCCAAGCTGGACAGCGTGGATTACAGTGAAAAGCTCACCGAGATCCTGCGGCTGAACGACATCCAGAGCGTCACCATCCTGCGGATGGAGGTGCCCTGCTGCGGTGGGCTGGAGCTGGCCGCAAAGAAGGCAATCCAGGACAGCGGCAAGTTCCTGCCCTGGCAGGTAGTCACCATATCGGTGGACGGAAAGATTTTGGACTGAAAACAGAAAGGACGAGCCATATGTGTGAAAAGATGAAAAACATTGCCCAGTCTGAGGTGCTGGTCCTGAAGGACCAGGTGGCCTGCCAGCCCGGGCAGGTGGTGAGCAAGACCCTGGCCCAGAACAGCGCCCTCAGCGTCACCCTGTTTGCCTTTGACAAGGGGGAGGAGATCAGCACCCACGCCTCCGGCGGCGATGCCATGGTCACCTGTCTGGAAGGGGTGGGGAAGATCACCATTGACGGGGTGGAGTACCTGCTGCACCAGGGAGAATCCATCGTCATGCCGGCGGGCCATCCCCACGCCGTCTACGCTCAGGAGAGCTTCAAAATGCTGCTGGTTGTGGTATTCTAATAGAATAAGGAGTTTGAGCATGGAAACCAAGATGTTTTGCTATCAGTGTCAGGAGACTGCCGGCTGTACCGGCTGTACCCGAGTGGGGGTGTGCGGCAAGACCCCCGAAGTAGCCGCCTTACAGGATCTGCTGGTCTACGTGACCCGCGGCATCTCCGCCATCACCACCGCCCTGCGGGAGAAGGGCGGCGCGGTGTCCCCGGAGGTCAACCACCTGATCACCCTCAATCTGTTTACCACCATCACCAACGCCAACTTTGACGGGCAGAGCATTCGCACCCGGATCACCGCCACCCTAGAGACTCGGAAGGCGCTGCTGACAGAACTGGGCAGCTCTGCCGGGCTGCCGGAGGCCGCCCTGTGGGACGGCTCCGGCGACTGGGAGGAGAAGGCCCACACCGTGGGGGTACTGTCTACCGGGAACGAGGATATCCGCTCCCTGCGGGAGCTCATCACCTACGGCCTGAAGGGACTGTCTGCTTACTCCAAGCATGCCAACGCCCTGCTCCGGGAGGATGGGGAGGTGGACGCCTTCCTGCAGAAGACCTTGGCGGCCACCCTGGACGACAGTCTAACGGTGGATCAACTGGTGGCGCTCACCCTGGAGACAGGTAAATACGGCGTCCAGGGCATGGCTCTGTTGGACCAGGCCAACACCGGAGCTTACGGCAATCCGGAGGTCACCAAGGTAAACATCGGCGTAGGGAACAAGCCTGGTATCCTGGTATCCGGTCATGACCTACGGGACCTGGAGCTGCTGCTGGAGCAGACCCAGGGCACTGGGGTGGATGTGTACACCCACAGCGAGATGTTGCCCGCCCACTACTATCCCGCCTTCAAAAAATACCCCAACTTTGTGGGCAACTACGGCAATGCCTGGTGGAAGCAGAAGGAGGAGTTCGAGGCCTTCCACGGTCCCATCCTTATGACCACCAACTGCATCGTACCCCCCAGAGACAGCTATAAAGACCGGCTGTATACCACCGGCGCGGCGGGCTATCCCGGATGTAAACATATTCCCGGCGAGGTGGGGGAGAAGAAGGATTTCTCAGCCCTGATTGCCCACGCCAAACGGTGTACCCCTCCCATGGAACTGGAGCAAGGAGAAATCGTGGGCGGTTTCGCCCACGCCCAGGTGCTGGCCCTGGCCGATCAGGTGGTGGAGGCGGTCAAAAGCGGGGCCATCAAAAAGTTTGTGGTTATGGCGGGCTGCGACGGACGGGCCAAGAGCCGGGACTATTACACGGAATTTGCCAAGGCCCTGCCCAAGGACACGGTGATCCTCACTGCCGGCTGTGCCAAGTACAAGTACAACAAGCTGCCGTTGGGGGACATTGGCGGCATCCCACGGGTGCTGGACGCCGGCCAGTGCAATGATTCCTACTCCCTGGCGGTCATTGCTCTGAAGCTGAAGGAGATCTTTGGACTGGAGGATATCAACGACCTGCCCATCGTGTACAACATCGCCTGGTATGAGCAGAAGGCGGTCATTGTGCTGCTAGCCCTGCTCTATCTGGGGGTAAAGAATATCCACCTGGGGCCCACCCTCCCCGCATTCCTCAGCCCCAACGTGGCCAAGGTGCTGGTGGATACCTTTGGGATTACCGGGATCGGCACCGTGGAGGAAGATATGACTCTTATGTTCGGGGACAGAACCTGAAACCCAGTCATTTAGCAATTATAATTTATGTTAACGCAACAGCCCCGGACCACACGGCTCGGGGCTGTTTGCCTGCCGCCGGATGAACAGGAAGGGATTGGATGGGGAAAAAGCGGAAAAAGGGGAAAATGGTGCTTGTGGAACAGAGCACTTTCTGATATGCTATAAAAGATCATGTAAGTAAAGTACCATAATTGCGTATACAGAAAGGATTTCCAATGACAAAAAGACGTTTGACCTCCAAGTGGCTGGCCGGCTTGCTGGCGGCCATCTTACCTCTGTCAGCTCTTCCTGTGGGGGCTGCTGCCGCAGGGAGCGGTTTTGTAGATGTGAACCCCGGTGTGTGGTACGCCGGCGCGGTAAGTTATGTTTACGAGAACGCTTTAATGAGCGGCGTTACCTCCAGTGTGTTTGCACCGGAGGATACCATGAGCCGGGCCATGCTGGCCACAGTACTCTACCGTATGGCGGGCAGTCCGGAACTCAGCGGTGCCATTCCCTTTGATGATGTGGAGGCGGACGCATGGTATACTGCCGCGGTCCAGTGGGCGGGAGTAGAGGGTTATATGGAGGGCTACGGCAACGGGCAGTTCGGTGTGTCCGATCCGGTGACCCGAGAGCAAATAGCCGCCATTCTATGGCGATATGCAGGTAGCCCATCCGTGCAGAGTGAGGCGGATTATACCGATGCCCAGAGCATTTCCGAATGGGCCTCCGACGCCGCCGATTGGGCCAGTGAGGCAGAGATTATCAGCGGCAAGCCGGGCAACTACTTTGCTCCGGCTGAGGAGGCCACCCGGGCGGAGGCCGCGGTGATTCTGACCCGTTATGACCAGAGTGTGTTGACGGATCCCACACCGGAGGTGACGCCCACACCGGAGGCGACCCCTGAGGTGACGCCTACGCCGGAGGCGACCCCTGAGGTGACGCCTACGCCGGAGGCGACCCCTGAGGCGACGCCCACACCGGAGGCGACCCCCGAGGCGACGCCCACGCCGGAGGCGACCCCCGAGGTGACGCCCACGCCGGAGGCGACCCCCGAGGTGACGCCCACGCCGGAATCCACGCCGGAAGAGGAGCTGCCGACAATCACCCCGGAGCCTACATCCATGCCCGTGCCTGCCAACCCCTACAAGGATGAATACTTTACCATCAACGAGGACGGCTTCCTGTACTATGAGGAGGAAGGAGTTCCCTGCTACGTGGGCATCGACGTATCCACCTATCAGAAGGAGATCGACTGGGACAAGGTGGCGGCCGCCGGTGTGGACTTCGCCCTGATCCGGGTGGGATTCCGTGGCTATGGTAAAGCGGGTAACATCGTGATGGATAACCGTTTTAAGTACAATATTGAGAACGCTTTGCGAGTGGGAATTGATGTAGGTGTTTATTTCTTCTCCCAAGCCATCAATGAGGAGGAGGCTATCGAAGAGGCTTACCAGACCCTGGAGTGGATCAAGGGCTATGATGTGACCTATCCCATCGTCTTTGACTGGGAGTATATCAGCGACAGCAGCAGCCGGACCTATAATATGACAAACGATGAGATCATTGCCTGTACCAAAGCTTTCTGTGAGGTTATCAAGGCCGCTGGTTATCGGGCCATGACCTACGGCAATCCCAGCATGGTCAATAGCGGCTATGACCTGTCCCAGCTGCTGAACTATCCTTTCTGGCTGGCGCACTATACATACCAGTGGACCCCCACCGGATTCCCCTATTACTACACGATGTGGCAGTACTCCTGTACTGGTCGGGTAGATGGGATCGAAGGCGATGTGGATCTGAATATCTGCATGGCTGATTTGAAAATGTGGTAGCTCCTGTAAGATTGAACATAAAAATGGACCGCTGCCTAGTGCCCTGCCTGCTCCGCCTCAAACGCTCACATAAATATGGGCGCTTCGTCTTCTGTCGCCTCCAGAAGAAAACTGACCGGGCGGAAACCGTCGTTACAGGATGCAATAAAAGCCTTTTGGTCTTTTAATTCTCCATTGTAGAAATTGCCTCCGCCATGGGCCAAAGTCATGGCGTACTCCATCATGGATTTCCAGGCATTATCACACATTCCCTCGGGCTTCTGCCAGCCATTGGAGTAGTAGACCTGACCGGGCTGGTGGTAATCGCAGGGGCGCAGCCCAGGAGAAGCATATTTCTCCACCAGATCCTCATGCCAGGCACATTTCAGCACAGTAATTTTAACCATTTTCATTGTATTATCCCTCCGAATCCGTATGACCTCATTTTATGTGGTAGCCAATCGTTCCAATTGCACATATAAGCAAACTGAGCAAAAGATGCATCCGGGACCGCTTTAAATGTGCAACCATGACGATACTTACTTTACCGCATATGTGGGATAAAATCAACATTCAGGTCCTCCGCTTATGCTGAACAAGAGCGTCATCATCTGCCATGATGACGCTCTTGTTGTGGATTTAAGAAGATAAATCGTCCTGTCAGCCAGCTTATTTTCGGATCACAAGGATATCCTGGGTCCCGGAACAAAGTTGCTCCGTACGGCTCTCAATTTTGGTGAATCCCGCCGCCCACCACAAAGACATCCCTTCCGGTGAAAAACTCTCCGTCGCAAGTGGCGCAGTAGACCACGCCCCGGCTCCGGAACCGCTCTTCACCCCGGAAGTCCACCCTGCGGGGATGGGCGCCGGTGGCCAGCTGTACACCAAAATTCCACACCGAAGCCTTCTGCCTGCGCATGGTCTCGGTCAGCGCAGCACCGCTGGTGCGCTCCACGCCGGGGTAGTTGACCACCTCCGAGGTAATGGTGATCTGCCCACCGAGCGTTCCTGTTTCACCACCGCCACCCGATAACGGGCACGAACCAGGTAGAGGGCGGCGGTCCGTCCCGCCGGGCCTCCGCCGATAACCACCACGTCGTAGAGACGTTCCATCTGTTCCATAGCTTACAGCTGGCTCACCAGATTCTCGTAGAGGTTGGCCAGCTCCTTCAGCTCCGTGTGGCAAACGAAGGTGAAGTCAGCGGGATAGAAGAAAAACATGCTCCATTTACCCCGCACATCCGACTTGCTAACAGCGTGGAAGGCGTTGTTCTAGTAGCACTGAACGGTAAAATCGGCAATTTATTTCTGAATCACTGAGAGCAAACATAGTAGCGGTAGGGAAAGGATTTTCCGTTGGACAACACCAGTGTGTCTGTCGGGTATGTTTGGCAAAATTCCGCTACATTCATCGTTAATTCCCCCACTTTTTACAATTTGAGCTGTATCATCTTCACCATACACCAACGATCCGAAACTGCCATGCTGACCTTTGTGAAAAATTGCAGACCGTCTCTGGGGATATGGCGATAGTAAGGTTCCTGGGCAAGAACCTCGGTCCCACCGCCGATTTTCCCGGCCAGTTCCGCCGCTGAATCCACATAGAAAAACATCCGGGCATCGGCGTGGCCTACCTGCTGCATGTACCTCTTCCGCATCATGGACATTCCACTTTTGCTCACAGCATCAAAGACAAATTCGATCTCTCCGAATTGCTGCAGCATTTGGAACAGCCCCACAACCTTAGCCTCCTCAAAATAGTGGAGCAGCCCACCAGCGGTAACCAGGATAGGAGCATCCGGCACATCGGTGCGGATCCGCCTGATCCAGTCCTCGGCGAAGGCATCCCCAGCGAGGCAGGTTTCCCGCTCCGTCTCCGGCAGCAGCTCCCGCCGGTATTCCACCACATGGGGCAGATCCACCGCGTACCAGTGGGTGTGGCCGTTGTCGCAGCGATGATATGCCGTTTCCAGACCGCATCCAAGCTGGACAATGACACCGTCCGGCCTGCGTTCCAGAAATGCCCGGATGAACCGGTCCATATTGGCCGAGCGAACGGCAGAGGCCAGTAAGGTGTACTGACTCTGGTCATCCGGCTTCATCAGACCGGACGGCAACTTCCCTTTTAACTCCAGTGCCTTTTTATCGTACAAGATCTGGGGACAACGCTCGCTGGTATAGACCCTGCCCAGCATGGGAACAAACAGCGTATCCTCTACAATCCCTAGATGGGACATTTGATATTCTCCTTCCAAGCAAACTGCCTCAGCCCAGCGCCACATCCAGCATCATCATGAGGGTAAATCCGACTGTAAACAGAATGGTTCCCACATTAGAGTGCTTTCCCACTGACATCTCCGGGATCAATTCCTCCACCACCACATAAATCATCGCTCCCGCGGCAAAGCTCAGGGCGTAAGGCAGCACCGGAACTAAAATTCCAGCCAGAAGGATGGTCAGGATGGCGCCTAACGGCTCTACTGCGCCTGACAGCATCCCATACAGGAAGGAGCGGGGTTGGGAGAACCCCTCCGCCTTCAAGGGCATGGATATGATTGCGCCTTCGGGGAAGTTTTGAATGGCCATCCCCAACGAAAGAACCAGTGCCCCTGCCAGTGTGATCCCGCTGTCCCCGTAAAGCCACCCGGCGTAGACCGCACCCACCGCCATCCCTTCTGGGATGTTGTGTAGCGCCACAGCCAGAGTCAGCATGGTTGTCTTCCCAAGACGGCTTTTGATGCCCTCGGCCTCCGAGCTCCCACGATGCAGATGCGGGATCAGCCGATCCAGCCCCAGCAAGAATAGGATGCCGAGCCAAAAACCCACAACGGCGGGGACAAAGGACCATCGGCCCATGTCTGTTGCCTGCTCCATCGCGGGCAGCAACAGGCTCCAGATAGAGGCTGCCACCATGACCCCTGCCGCAAAGCCGGTGAGCGCACGCTGTACCAGCTCACTCAAATTGTTCCGCATAAAAAAGACACAGGCCGCACCCAGCGTTGTCCCCACAAAGGGAATCAGCAATCCTTGCCATAGTTCAATGGGCATATTCTTCTCCAATCTAATCGTGACTGTATTCTGCAAAGTCGATCCGGACGATCTGGAGGCGCATCGGTCCGTCGGCCAGCTTCGCCAGTAGTCGGTGTATAGGCCGAACCGCTGGATCATGAAGCGATTGATAGCCCAGCATATAGCCCCGACTGGAAACAGAAAAAAGCTGCGACCAGGGCTTCAGCTCCTGCCTGGCGTCCTTTATGGAGAAATAGGCGCCAACATCCTGAATACCCGCCTGCTTCACCCACGTTTTCAGCATCAATCGGACTGCCACTTGTCCAGCGGCATCAAAAACAAGCCGCCCTCCTGGGAATTGTTTTCCCTTTACAAATAAATTTTTCTCTCGCGTTCAATACATTGTCCCACAATAGATTGAGCGGACTTTTTCCTTGGAATTTTCCAGATTTGAAAGATTGAGCATGGTTTTCTCCTTTTTCTGTGCGTAACGCAGGGTTTGATATGCTTCACCGCCGGAATGATCCACATAGAACACCGCGAGATTGCTTCGACCCGCCAGCTCTCGGTTACAGATCTAAATGGCAAGCATCGGTGATGCGGACGGGGTTTGCAAAACGCTGTATCACTCTGGGTTGGAAAATTGCATATTACAGCAAAAAGGCGGGGTTGACACAGGAGTTTCTTGCTGAACGATGCGGAAAAAGTGTCAATTTCATTGGTCAGGTAGAAAGTCCGGGAACGATTCGGGGTGTTTCTCTGGAAACCCTGTTCAAAATCGCCCAAGTGCTCAAGCTCCAACCCTCCAAGCTGTTGGAGGATGACTGATCGAAACCGTTAAAAGATAGAATGGGAGCGTCCCATCGGACAGCTCTGATGAGGACGCTCCCATTTTCACTGATATGTGACAGCATCTATTTGGCATCAATCAGACGTCTCATCCGGTCTGTTGCCATAATTGCGATGATGCTTTCCGCAACAGTGGTGCCCGTCGTGCCCGCCGCAGCAGCAGTGGCCTTCCGGGTTCGAGGGGTCAAAATGAAGCAGATCAACTTTCTCGACAGAAACCTGAGTATCCATGGCGTTGGTATTCATGTATTCCTGCATAAAAACACTCCTCAATTGTAGATTGTATCATTTTTTCCCATTAGGGAATTATCATAACGCATGCAGTTAGTCATCGCTAATCGTCTCAGATTTTATCACACTATCACATCCATGTCAATTGGAAGTACCCTCTGAAGGGCAGAAATGTTTACACATGCACATGAGAATATAGGGAATGGATCTATTTCTTAAAACAATCAAAGAGGGATGGTCACTTCCTTGCAAATTCTCTCTACACTGCGCCTTTTTGAAGATTTATTGACATTGTGCCACAGGCAAAGTATTATATACACATACCCCTAATGGTACGGAGGTGTGAGAATGAGGCAATGCATGGACGCAGACAATTTGCACCGTCGTTTGAAGAAAATTATCGGTCAGGTTCAAGCAATTGACAGGATGGTCGATGAGGATGTAGCCTGCGAAGATATCCTATCCCAAATCAATGCGGCAAAATCCGCTCTGCATCGGGTCGGTCAAGTTGTCCTGGAAGGACACATCAAGCACTGTGTTCGAGATGGCATTGAGCACGGCGACCCAGACAAAACAATCGAGAGTTTTACAAAGGCAGTTGAGCGTTTTGCCAACATGCAGTAAGAACACAAAGGCAGCCTGTGGAGGCTGCCTTTTCTATTTCTCTTAATAAGCCCACACCTTTGTCTGGGGAAAAGGCCGTTGGGCCAGATTTCGGCTCTGGATCATGGGCCTGTCAGGGTTTCGGGTCTATCATCAATGGAATGTTGGAGAGCTTATGTTATACCTATCGGAACGCAGTTATTCCGTTGTGCACTACCAGCTTCTCGGCAGTCCATTGGCACCGCTCTGCTGCCTGACTGCCCGGAAGATTACAAATAAACGAGCTGCCGTCCTATCTGTACCATTCAATCATACAAAGGCTAAGGAGAAATGAGATACCATGTGGAAGTACACAGTAAAAGTCAACGGGATAATGTGTGGAATGTGTGAAGCCCATGTGAATGATGGCGTACGCAAAGTCTGCCCAGTTAAAAAGGTAAATTCTTCCCAAAGCAAAAACCAAACGGTGCTCCTCTCCGAAACAGAGCTTGACACGAAGATTCTCGGGAACGCTATCCGTAGCACAGGATCTGAGATCGGAACGATCCAAAAAGAGCCACACAAAAAAGCAGTTTGTTTGGTTTAATTTTCTGAGAACCAATCAAAAAAGAGGAGGAGGCCTAACAAGGTCTCCTCCTCTTTTGCGCTATGTCAAATAGCGGATAAGCCATTTATTACTTAACAAAAGACAACCGAATTCACATAGCATCATTGGTCACGAGCTTCCACCCTCATTTTTGTTACCTGCTCCATATGTGCCTGCACCGCAGCAAAGGATTTTTCACTGATCACATGCTCGATCCGGCAGGCATCTTCAGTTGCTGTTTGCTCATCCACACCCAGTTCCATCAGCATTTTGCTCAATACAGTATGGCGGGTGTACATGGTTAGCGCAATGTTCAGTCCACTTTCGGTGAGGGTGATTGCTCCGTCCTCATCCACATTTACATATCCGTCCTTTTTCAAAATGGACATGGCTCTGCTGACGCTGGGCTTGGAAAAACCCATCTGTTCACCGACATCAATGGCCCGCACATACGAATTCTTCTGTAAGAGAATATAAATGGTTTCCAAGTACATCTGGCCTGATTCGTGAATTGCCATACGCACCTCCATAATAGAACGAAAATCTTATTTATTATAACACAGGTATCAACAAATTCCAATTTTATTATTCAGAGCATGGTAACCCCTGACATACCGGAGTACATTGTATATAATCACGTCACGTGATTAGTTATCGCTAACTATCAGGTTTTTCATTTTGCGCTGTTCGGCTCCTATGGATGGGGCGATGGCGAATGGATGCGTAGCTGGGAGTCCCGCTGCAATGATGACGGCGCTAATCTCGTTTGTGACAGTGTCATTTGCAATAAAGCTCCGGATGATGACGCTCTGTCGGCTTGCCGAAATTTGGGCGCTTCTCTGGTCTGAGCAGAAAAAATACATCGTTCAGCATCAAATTAAGGTGGCCGGTATGGAGAAATTTCATGTTGGCCACCTTCCTCACCGCCCTGCTCATGGGGCGCGTGCAGAGGTTCCGGGGATCGCTTACCATGATTGGACACAGAACTGGAACAAAACCTCGTCAATTTTTTCAGTGGACAGCGCCAGCGTCTGGCGGTTGCCCGTGTACTGCTCCACGGCAGCCCCATCCATATCTTCGATGAGGCCACCTCCAACATTGACATAAAAAGCAAAAATGCCATTATGGGACAAGTCAAAAGGCTCGCCCGAAATAAAACCGTCTTTCTGATCTCCCCCGGCTGGCCAATGTGGCTGACTCCGATTAGATTTGTGTGCTTGTGGCAAGGAGTCATTTCCGAACAGGGTACCCATGAGGAACTGCTATCCCGACGGGGCGAATATGCACATCTGTGGAACGCCCAGCAGCAGCTGGAGGCTTGCAGAGAAAGAGACAAATAACCAGCGCAAAGAATCTCTGGAGCGGGCTTATTGTAAGCAGCGCCAAAATCATCCATTCTGCCCTTGACAAACCCGATAGGGTGAGGTATTATTTGTAGTGTCGTGGTTAGGAACTGCTAACCTCTTTTTTATGAACCCCGGTTACCTTGCACTAACCACAGCTTTATGACAGGAGAACAGGTGAAGATCATGACTTTGAAAGATGCTCAGGAAGGAAAAGAATACCTGATTCAGCGAATTGAGACAGACGATGAAGAACTGGACGCCTTCCTCTTTTCTCTTGGCTGCTATGCTGGGGAACCTATTACTGTGGTTTCTCATCTGAAGGGCGGCTGCGTCGTCTCCATTAAGGATGGACGATATAATATTGATTATCAGCTGGCAGAAGCGATCCTGATCTGATTTTCCTCGCAGCCCTGCCGGCGCCAAAATAGTTGTTTACTGCACATATAGGTTAGCATTAAGCAACCGCAGTGTGTTGTAATACGGTTTATATTTGATAGACTATCAGAAAGAGGAGGAGATAACCATGCGTATTGCCTTAACCGGCAACCCAAACTCCGGTAAGACCACCATGTACAACGCCCTTACCGGGCGGAACGAGAAAGTGGGCAACTGGGCCGGAGTGACGGTGGAAAAGAAAGAACACCCCATTAAAAAAGCCTATTACAGCGGAACAGAAGAATTGATTGCCGTCGATTTGCCCGGCGCCTATTCCATGTCTCCCTTCACTTCGGAGGAGAGTATCACCAGTTCCTATGTGCGCAATGAGCACCCCGATGCCATTATCAACATCGTGGATGCCACCAACCTGAGCCGCAGCTTGTTCTTCACCACGCAGCTGCTGGAGCTTGGCGTCCCTGTGGTGGTTGCCCTGAATAAGAGCGATATCAACGCGAAAAAGCAAACCACCATTGACACTGCTGCTCTCTCTGCTAAGCTGGGCTGTCCCGTGCTGGAGACCGTATCTACAGCCGCTGAGGGACTGAAGGCAGTGGTAGAGGCTGCGGCAGCGCTCAACGGCAAAGGTCAGAAGGCTCCATATCATCAGGGTAATATCGACTTGACCGATAAGAAGGTCGTGGAAGAAGCAGACCGCAAGCGTTTCGCCTTTGTCAACCAGTTGGTCTCGCAAGTGGAAAAGCGGAAGGTACTTACCCGCGAAAAGGGAACTGGAGATGCTATCGACGCTGTCCTCACCAATAAGTTTGTCGGCATTCCCATCTTTGCCGTGGTCATGTTCCTGGTGTTCCAGATCTCTCAGGTCTGGGTTGGGCCGTTCATTGCTGAGGGTTATGAATTTG
Source organism: Pseudoflavonifractor phocaeensis (assembly GCF_016901955.1). Classification (GTDB taxonomy): domain Bacteria; phylum Bacillota; class Clostridia; order Oscillospirales; family Oscillospiraceae; genus Flavonifractor; species Flavonifractor phocaeensis_A. The sequence continues at coordinate 8,354 of NZ_JACJLC010000017.1, read as the reverse complement.
CCAATGGCACCACCATTCCGGGCCTGGTGACCCTGATCGACGGTCTGAAGGGCTCTGTGAGCGAACTGCTGGCCGATGCCAACCCCCTGCTGACCGCTCTGCTGGCTGAGGGTATCATCGGCGGCGTGGGCGCTGTGGTGGGCTTCCTGCCCCTGGTGATGATCATGTACTTCCTGATTGCCCTGCTGGAGGACTGCGGCTATATGTCCCGTGTCTCCGTGGTGCTGGATCCCATCTTCAAGAAGGTGGGCCTCTCCGGCAAGTCGGTGATCCCCTTCGTCATCGGCACGGGCTGCGCCATCCCCGGCGTCATGGCCAGCCGCACCATCCGCAACGAGCGTGAGCGCCGGGCCACCGCGATGCTGACCCCCTTCATGCCCTGCGGCGCCAAGATCCCTGTGATCGCCCTCTTTGCCGGCGCCTTCTTTGACGACGCGGGCTGGGTGAGCTTTACCATGTACTTCACCGGCATCGTCCTCATCTTCCTGGGCGCCCTGCTGGTCAACAAGATCGCCGGTTACAAGAACCGGAAGTCCTTCTTCATTATCGAGCTGCCTGAGTACAAGGTGCCCTCCCTCTGGTTCGCCTTCAAGGCCATGTGCGCCCGGGGCTGGGCCTACATCGTGAAGGCTGCCACCATCATCCTGCTGTGCAACACCGCCGTGCAGATCATGCAGACCTTCAGCTGGAACTTCCAGGTGGCCGAGACCTCTGACAGCTCCATCCTGGCCTCCATCGCCGGTCCCTTCGCCTACCTGCTGGTGCCCATCGTGGGTGTCCTCAGCTGGCAGCTGGCCGCCGCCGCCGTCACCGGCTTCATCGCCAAGGAGAACGTGGTGGGCACCCTGGCCGTGTGCTTCGTGGGCCTGGAGAACTTCATCGACACTGACGAGCTGGCCATGATCGAGGGCTCCGGCGCCGAGGTGGCGGGCATCATCGCCATTACCAAAGTCGCCGCCCTGGCCTACCTCATGTTCAATCTGTACACGCCCCCCTGCTTTGCCGCCATCGGCGCCATGAACTCCGAAATGAAGAGCGCCAAATGGCTCTGGGCCGGCATCGGCCTGCAGCTGGGCACCGGCTACACCGTGGGCTTCCTGGTCTATCAAATTGGTACTCTGATCACCACTGGCGCGGTTGGCGCAGCCTTTGTACCCGGTTTGATCGCCGTGATCGTTTTTGTTGCGATTCTCACTTATCTTTGCCTGAAAGCTGATAAAGATCTGAAGCGCGAATACGCACTTGGTGGAGTGAAAGCCTGATGATCGACTATCTCATCATTGCGATTCTCGTGGCCATCGTTGGAGCTGCCGCTTTTTATGTCTATAAGGCAAAGAAAAGTGGGAAAAAATGCATCGGATGCCCAGACGGCTGCTCTTGCAGCTCTAAAAAAGGCAATGCACATTGCAGCTGCGGCGAGCACCGTTCATAGAATCTATGCCTTGGATCGCGGCTTTTCCCTTGGAAAAGCCGCGATCCTTTTTCAATATGGAGCAGGCGTCATTCTTTGCAAATAAATATAAGGAATCCACAGGAGCAGGAAAAGTCGGGCAACCCCATTGATAACCATCTTGCATACGGCTTCTGCATCAAGCAGTTAGAAACCACTAACCTTCTGTGCTCCATTTTTGTTCCCCTCATCAAACCTAAGGAGAAGGATGGTAATCGCTCTATAAAATCAAAACAGGCCACAGAAAGACTATGAAAAGTCAATTTATACGCTGTCACACAAAGGAGAAGTCCGTTGTTACCAGCTAGCCGAATGCTTTTCTGTTTCCCGCCCCACAGTTTCCCTTTCCATTAAAGCACTGTCGGAAGCAGATCTTGTCTATACAGACGATACAAACGGCATTCACTTGACGGAAAGCAGACTGGCTATTGCGAAAGCAGGAAAAGAACGGCGTCGGGTCTTGTGCGATCGTTTGGTCAGGCTTGGAGTTGATGAAGCGATCGTCTCCAGAGATGCGTGTGGGATGGAGCATGTACTCGGCAGGGAAATCTTTTTGCGCTAGAGTCACTAACACAATGAATGATGAGCATCGGTATATGTCCGTATTTAGAAACAGGTGTTAGATATGTTGATTGAGTATCTGCGGAGTAACGCCCCCGCATACACGAAATGGATCAATATCATGCCAGGTGTGCGTGTTTGTCAGTTTAAATTAACAGAATTATCAGAAAAGAGATTATTGACACTTCAAAAATATGAATCTTCCGATACATTTGAGGTTTTCTTTTGTCTGTGCGGCCAAATTACTGCCATGCCGGCAGGCATGGAATCACAGAAAATTGAAAAGCATCACATCCTCGTCCTTTCTGATGCATCTGATCTGCTGTCCTTAAAAATCAGCCAGGATCTGCATGGAATTTTGGTGGCAATTGATCTTCCGTCATTCCAGCAAGATCCGCCATCTCTCCTTCCTAGCTCAGGGCTAAGCATTGACCTTTACCGCCTAAAATCAAATTTAGCTGTACAGCATGGTTCTGTCGCTCTCTGCAATCGTTGTTGGAGTCAGGCAGTATTTGATTTGTGGGGATACTTACCGGATGACATGTTTTGCAGATACTGCGTCTTCAAAGCCTTGGAATTGCTATACATTCTTTCTGCAAAGAGTTTTCGTATGGAACGTTTGACAACAGGACCTGAGAATCAGCAAAACCCTCAAACCATCTTGCGTATACGATTATACCTGGAAACACATTTGTCCGAAAAGATTACGATTGCAGACTTAAGCCGCATGCTTTCTGTCTCACCCACCTATCTGAAAACTGAGTTCCGCCGCATATATGGAATATCCGTTCATCGCTGTCTGATCGATTTGCGTATGCGAAAAGCCGGCGAGCTAATTCTCTGCACAAACCGGCCCCTGTATAAGATCGCTCAGGATGTTGGCTATGAGGGGATGAGCCAGTTCAGTGTAGTGTTTAAGAAATATTACGGAACAACCCCTGGACAGTTTAAAAAAATGTCGAAAACCGGAATATAGTGTCCATTTAAATAATGACAATAAAAAACTGGACCGCTATAATTACAAAATGCTTAACTGTATCCCGAATCAAAAGGAGTGATTGCAATGAAACAGCATCGTTTCTGGGCCTGGGGTGCGGTCATCTGCATGATCATGGTCATGGTCACAGGCTACAAAAGAAAATAAGGGAAAGGAAGTATCACAATGAGTGTCTACACAAAACTGGCCTGCTTTGCCGGCGGTGCGTTGTTTGGTTCCTTTGGCATCAAGCTGCTGTCCAGCAAGGATGCCAAGAAGGCATACGCCCATGTTGCGGCCGCTGGCCTGCGTATGAAGGACTCGGTCATGGAAACTGCAACTACGGTTCAGGAGAATGCCGCAGATATCCTGGCCGCCGCCAAGGATTTGAATGAGGCTCGCGCCGCCAAGGAAGCAGAGGAAGCCGCCGTTTCCAATCTGGAAAGCGAAGAAGCCTGACATCCGCAGAGGGAGCCGCTTGCGGCTCCCTCTTTTCTTGAAGGAGGAGCTTATGAACGCAACGATTTTACATGAAAGTCGCGGCCGCATCCGGCTCAGGATTCGTCAAAAGCAGATGAGCCTTGCTCAGGCTGATCTTTTGGCGGCGTGGCTCCAGAGAAAGCCATGGGTCCGGCAGGTCACTGTTCACGAGCGCACCTGCTGTGTCATTCTCCATTATGATGGTATGCGTCAAACCGTGTTGGATGAGATCCGGCACTTTTCCTGGCAGGAGGCGGAGCAGGTCACTGCGCTGCCCGTACACAGCAGCCGAGCGCTCAACCGAGAATTTGAGGAGAAGCTGATAGGCAAGGTTCTCTGCAAAGCCGCCTGCACGCTGTTTCTCCCATCGCCCCTTCGGATCGCCCGTATCCTTTGGCACATGATTCCTTTCGTGCGGCGGGGGGTGCACTGCCTGCTGCGCCGCCGCATCAAGGTGGAACTGCTGGATGCCCTGTCCATCTCTATCTCCGCTTTCCGGCAGGATTTTGGAACCGCCGGAATGGTGATGTTCCTGCTGGAAGTGGGCGAGCTGTTGGAGGAATGGACCCGGAAAAAGTCTGTGGCAGATCTGGCTCAGTGTATGTCGCTGAATGTGGATCGGGTCTGGCTGCGCACTTCCCAGGGCGAAGTGCTGACCCCTGTATCCCAGATTCAGCCGGGGGATGCCGTGGTGGTGCGTGCAGGCGGTATCATTCCCATGGATGGTCTGGTACTGGAGGGCGAGGTCACTGTCAATCAGGCGTCCCTCACCGGAGAGTCTATCCCTGTGCCGAAACGCCCTGGTGGATCGGTTTATGCCGGAGCTGTGGTAGAGGAAGGCGAATGTGTGCTGGAGGTCAAACAGGCCTCCGGACAGAGTCGCTATGACCAGATCGTTCACATGATCGAGCAGTCGGAGCAGATGAAGTCTGCGGCCGAAAGCAAGGCCGCTAATCTGGCCGACAAGCTGGTTCCCTATACCTTTGCAGGAAGCCTGCTTAGTTTTGTTCTTACCCGTAGTGTGGCCAGAGCTCTTTCGGTGCTGATGGTGGACTTCTCCTGTGCACTGAAGCTGGCCATGCCTTTGGCCGTCCTATCCGCCATGCGGGAGGCAGGTCGCTCCCATATCACCGTCAAGGGCGGTAAATTTCTGGAGGCCGTGGCTACCGCTGATACCATTGTATTTGACAAGACCGGTACCCTGACCCATGCTTGCCCCCAAGTGGCACAGGTAATCCCCTTCGGTGGCAAGGAGGAACAGGAGATGCTGCGATTGGCTGCCTGTCTGGAAGAGCACTTCCCCCACTCCATGGCCAATGCCGTGGTGGAGGAAGCCAAGCGCCGCGGCCTGACCCATGAGGAATATCACTCCAAAGTAGAATATCTGGTGGCCCATGGCATTGCCAGCACGGTCAACGGGGAACGGGTTCTGATTGGCAGCGCCCATTTCGTGTTTGAGGACGAGCATTGCCGGATTCCGGAGGGAGAACAGAAACGCTTTGAAGCGCTGTCACCGGAGTATTCCCATCTGTATCTGGCTGTAGGCGAACAGCTGGCTGCGGTGATTTGCATTTCTGACCCGCTGCGGGAGGAATCCGAAGAAGTGCTTGCCACACTCCGTGAGCTGGGAATTTCCAATACGGTTATGCTCACCGGGGACAGCCATCGGACCGCTGCGGCCATTGCCGCTCAGGTTGGTGTGGACGACTTCCGATCCGAGGTACTTCCTGCGGACAAGGCAGACTACGTGGCCCGACTCCGGCAGGAGGGGCACACTGTCCTGATGGTAGGTGACGGCATCAACGACTCCCCAGCCTTGTCCGAGGCAGATGCCGGCATTGCCATCAGCGATGGCGCCGCCATCGCACGGGAGATTGCGGACATCACCATCGCTGCCGACAGCCTTTGGGAGCTGGTGGAGCTGCGTCGGATCGCTATGGCCCTCATGGAGCGCATCCAATCCAATTACCGCTTCGTCATTGGCTTTAACGGAACCCTGATTGCTCTGGGCATGGCTGGAATCCTTCCTCCCGCCATCTCGGCCATGCTGCATAATGCCTCTACTCTGGGTGTCAGCCTGCGGAGTATGAGCCGACTGACACGGGAATCAAAATCTCCTCAATATATGGATTTACAAAAGCAATAAAATTTTTGCTAGTGTTGATGAAAGCTTGTGCTTTTTTACACAGTTGCACACAGCTAACTACCTATGCTGTAATATCCATATAATGCGCAGTGCGTGATGCATAGTAAGTCCGATCACCGCTGCGCATTGTTTACAGGATATAGTTAGTTATTGCTAACTATCATGAAGGGAGAGGATACTATCAAGCTGTTTCGTTCAACCATGATGTTATCTGTAATACTTGCTGTTTTGTCCTGCTGCTCACTCTTTGTAGGCGTGATAGACCTTGCGCCAGATGAACTGTTGTCGGGAAATTTGGAGCAGTTGGAAATTTTCATGGTCTCACGCCTGCCCCGCCTTCTGGCAATCTTATGTACCGGTATCGGTATGAGCGTGGCAGGACTCATTATGCAGCAGCTGTGCAGCAACAAATTTGTGTCACCCACAACAGGCGCTACTATCTCCTCAGCGCAGTTCGGTATCCTGCTGGCGTTGCTGTTCATGCCTTCCTCCACTTTATGGAGCCGTGCTATTTTCGCTTTTACCACAGCTGTTCTGGGTACCTGGATTTTTGTTTGGTTCATTCAGCGAATTCAGTTCAAGGATGTGGTTATGGTGCCTCTGGTGGGCATTATGTTCGGCAATGTCATCGGCGGCGTCACCAACTATCTGGCGTACAAGTATGAAATGACCCAGGCCCTTTCCTCCTGGCTGGTGGGCCATTTCTCGCTGGTACTGAAAGGCCGGTATGAGATCGTCTGGCTGACGGTCCCGCTGGTGGTGCTGGCCTTCCTCTTCGCCAACCATTTCAACATTGTGGGACTGGGCAAGGATTTTTCCAAGAACCTGGGTGTCCCGTATAACCTGGTCCTCTTTTCCGGGCTCACCATCGCCGCCATGATCACTGCCAGTATCGTAGTCGTGGTTGGCGCAATTTCCTATATCGGTCTGATCGTACCCAATGTGGTGGCTATGTACAAAGGTGACAAGATCCGGGGAACATTGGTGGACACCGCTCTGTTCGGCGCCATCTTCGTGCTGGTGTGCGATATGATCGGCCGGGCGGTGATCTTCCCTTATGAGCTGCCCATTGAGCTGATCGTGGGTATTCTGGGGAGCTTGCTCTTCATTGCCCTGCTGTTTTATCGGCTCAAGCACGGCCGGAAGGCCATCTGCCTGGGTAGCGCCGGAACGGGCGGCTGTTCTACAATGCCCAACCTGAAGGGAGGTGCGAACCAGTGAATACTGCAGCCATACGCTCCAACCGGCACAAGCTGCTGATCCTGACGGCGCTCGTCCTTCTCTGTGGGTTGGGATATATGCTGGTAGAGGTCAGCTTCTCCAATCCCAAGCTGTTTGCCTATGCCATGAAGCTCCGTGCTCCGAAGCTTATTGTTATGCTCATCACAGCTTTTACCATTGGTGGAGCATCGCTGGTGTTTCAGTCCATTATCAACAACACCATTGTCACACCGTGTCTGCTGGGGATGAATTCCCTGTATACCCTCATTCACACGACAGTCGTGTTTTTCCTGGGCTCATCCAGTATCATTGCCTCCAACGCAAATCTGTCCTTCGGCGTGGATGTGATACTGATGGGTATCGCAGCTACTGTTATTTACAGTTGGATCTTCAAAAAGACGAGGCACAATGTGCTCTATGTACTGCTGGTTGGCACGGTCCTGACCTCCTTCTTCGGCAGCATCCAGACCACACTTACCCGGTTGATGGATCCCAACGAGTATGACAGCCTGCTCAACACCCTGGTTGCCAGCTTCAGCAACATCAATTCCGAGATCATTGTATTTTCCCTGATCCTTCTGGCGGCGGTCATCTTCGCGCTGCGAAAAGAGCTGGCTTTGCTGGATGTATTGACGTTGGGCAAGGAACAGGCCATCAATCTGGGAGTGGACTACGACCGCTGCATCCGCCGCCTGCTGCTGGGCGTGACCCTCTGCATCGCCGTAGCTACCGCTATGGTCGGACCCATCTCCTTTTTGGGGCTGATCATTGCCAACCTCTCCCGACAGCTGCTCAAGACCTTCCGGCACACCCAACTGGTGCTGGGCTCGGCCTTGTTCGGCATGATCGTGCTGGTAGGCGGACAGCTCATTGTTGAGCATGTATATTCCTACTCCGTACCGGTGAGCGTGTTTATCACTGTTGGCGGCGGCCTTTACTTCCCCTATCTCCTCCTGACAAGAAAGAAGGTATGACCATGCGCATACAGGAATTGACCAAACAGTATGACGGGAAAACCGTGGTGGACGGCGTGACCTTCGCTATCCCCAAGGGGAAGGTAATCTCTCTCATTGGCCCCAATGGCGCGGGCAAATCCACCGTCATGGGTATGATCTCCCGGCTGATCGCCCACGACAGCGGACTGGTAGACTTTGAGGGCAAGGACATCGGCAAATGGAAAAGCAAGGAGCTCTCCAAGCGCCTGGCAATCCTGACCCAAAGCAACAACATCCAGATGAAGCTGACCGTGCGGGAGCTGGTGACCTTCGGCCGCTTTCCCTATTCAGGCAACCGGGTCACCCCAGAGGATCAAAGGATCATCGACCGTGCCATTGCCTACATGGAGCTGGAAGAATTTCAGGATCGCTTTATCGACGAGCTCTCCGGCGGCCAGCGGCAGCGTGCCATGATCGCCATGGTCATCGCCCAGGACACCGAGTATGTGCTGCTGGATGAGCCCACCAACAACCTGGATATCTATCACGCCACCAACATGATGAAAATCGTCCGCCGCCTCTGCG
>NZ_JACJLC010000160.1 GCF_016901955.1 Pseudoflavonifractor phocaeensis | reverse complement strand
CCGGCCTGAAGGAGGTTGAAGGCGGTACCCCCATCCAGGAGATGGAGGTCAGACACAGGGCCCAGGTGGAGCGGGCCCGGCTGGCCGGGGAGTACGCCCGGAGTTTGCCCCTGGGCTCCGTCCAGCGGAAAAAGGCCATGGCGGTAAAGGAGAAGCAGGAGCTAAAGGCCAACAAGCTGCGCCGCAAACTGAAGGTGGCCCGAATGCCGGAGGGGGAGGAGAAAAAGCGGGAGGAGGCCACCCTGACCCGCCACGGCCACTATGACCGGCTGAAAAAGATCTTTCGGAAGGACAATCCCCTCTCCCATGAGGACGCCACCTGGACTCTGCCCGCCGGCCAGACGCTGGTCAACGTGGGCCGGGCCTTTTTCGGCGGCACCAAGCCCATGTACATCTTTGAGGACCGCTCCAGCCCCATCCTGCGGGACGGGCAGGTGGTGGGCTACAAGCAGTATCTCTTCAAAGAGGCCACCAACTGCATCGGTATGTACAAGCCGGAGGGGGCTCTGGTCACCGAGGCCGCCGCCGCCCTCCAGGACAAGATCTGCGGGCCCTACTCCATCCCGGCCTACGCCGCCGTGAAGGACGGCAAGGTGCTGGGCTCCTTTCAGGAGAAGATCGAGACCATCGGCGGGGAGCAGCAGGTGGACCTGTTCTCCTGGCAGACCGATCCCCAGGACAATATCCCCGCCGACATGAAAAAGGAGATCCTGCGGGAGCACACCCTGGACTGGCTGCTGTGCAACTTCGACACCAAGGGAGAGAACTTCCTCCACCGGACGGACAATCACCTGTGCTCCTTTGACAAGGAGGCCTCCTTCAGCAAGCTCAAGGACGGGGGAGCCCAGCACATGAGCACCGAATACAAGCCCCACGCCAACGACACCCTGTACAACACCCTGTTCACCCAGTTTGCTCAGGGCAATGTGACCCTGGACCTGTCGGCCTCCCTGGAGCAGGTGACCAAGGTGGAGCGCATGGAGCGGGAGGAGTATCTGGGCCTGTTTTCCAAGATGCTGGACCAGAAATACGGCCCCGCCGGGCCGGACAACACCGCCCGGATGGAGGTGGAGGAGGCCATGTGGCAGCGGAAAGACAATCTGCGGGAGGAATACCGGAGCTTCTATACCGACCTGATCCGCCGCCGGCGGGAGGCGCTGGGGAAGGCCGGCAAGGCGGATGACTGCGGGGGCTTTGTGGACGCCCGGGGCACGTTCCGCTTCGCGGACGAACAGGGTGAGCCGGTGGCCTGAGCGAAAGGACAGCGTGGAGCGGGATGGCTTCCGTGTGATACCTGGAAGGCCGGGGACTGCCTCGGCCATGGGATATAAAAAATGGGACTGCTGCGTCAATTCGCAGCAGTCCCATTTTGTTTCTGGAACGGCTCAGTGCTGGAGGAGCCACACAAAGCCGTAGGGGTAGAGCTCCACATGGCCCAGCTCGTCGTAGTGGCCGCCGTAGATCAGCTCCTCAAAGGCGCCGGCCTCGGGGGAGGAGGCGGTGACGAAGTCCCCGCTGAAGTTGAACAGGGCCACCAGCTTGCGGCCCTCGTACCACCGGCCCAGGCCCAGCACGTGGGGGTTGCCGGTATCGAAGGTCCACACGTCGGCCCGGAGGTCAAAGGCGGGCTCGGCGGCGCGCAGCTGCTCCAGGCGGCGCAGGCCGTGGAACTGCCTGGCCTGGCGGCTGTCGCCGTTCTTCCGGGCCTCGGCCTGGTCCCAGGGGAAGGGGCCCCGGAACAGGTTGCGGGCGTCGTCCCCGTTGGCGCTGTCCTGGCGGAAGGCGTAGTCGTTGAGCTGGCCGATCTCGTCGCCGGAGCGCAGCATGGGCAGACCGCTCTGGGTGAACAGCCAGGCGTGGATCAGCTGATCCCGGGCGATGGCCTGGGCCAGCTTGGTGTCGTTGCGCTCATAGTCGGCGGCCTCCACCCCGCACAGGGAGGCGGTGGTGCCGCACACCCGGCCCTCCTTGCACAGCTCGGCCCGGCTGTCGCTGCCAGGGAACTGGCCGGTAAAGAACTGGGTGAGGTACTGCCGGTGGCCGTCCTGGCTGGCGCCGGTGTGGGTGTGGAGCCAGTCGTAGTCCAGGGCCCAGCCCAGGCCGTTCTCCCCCCGCAGGCGGTTGAGCCACACCTGCTCCTTGGGCTGGCCGCAGGTCAGGTCGGTCTCACGCCGCAGCAGGGCCACGTCCCCGGTGGCCAGGGTGTGCCACAGGGTATCGTCCTCCCCCCGGCACAGCAGGTGGCACAGGGGCTTGTCCTGGGAGCCGAAGAAGGCGGCGGGGGCCTGGCCCATCAGCAGCAGGCCGGGGCACACCAGGTCGCAGATCAGCCGCACCAGCCGCACCATATCCAGGGAAAGGTGGGACAGGCCGCCCAGGCAAAGGGCGTCCGCCCCGCTGTTTGCCCGGGCCAACAGCTTCTCCACCCAGCTGTGGAAGCTGTCGGCGGCGGGCTGGGCCAGGTAGCCGGCGCACAGGTTGACGCACAGCAGGATGTCCCGCACCCGGCAGGGCTGGGCCAGGGCGGCCAGGGCCTCCCTGGCGCAGCCGGACACGTGGAGGAAGTTGACGCCGCACTCGGTCAGATAGTCCAGCCGCTCCGCCATGGCGTCGGGGCAGCCGGCGAAGGCCGCCGGGTCCACATCCATGGCCAGCAGGTCCCGGCGGGTATACCACCGGGGCTCGGCGGCCCGCCGCTCATCCAGCTGCTTCAGGTCGGCGGGGCGGGCCTCAAAGCCATCCTCCAGCAGGGAGAGCAGCTTGTCCCAGGCGGCCAGATTCCCATGGAACAGGGAACGGTACAGCGCCTCCAGCTCGGCCTTCCCACCGGCCAGACGGAGGTCAAAGGGGCTCTCTGCCCTGGGGGCGGGGGTGGCCTGGGGGGTGGGAGCCTGGACGCTGGCCGGAGCGGCCTTGGGG
>NZ_JACJLC010000159.1 GCF_016901955.1 Pseudoflavonifractor phocaeensis | reverse complement strand
AGGAAGCGGAGGTAGATGTCGCCTCCCGCCCGTTGATCCATCGTCAAAATGTGCTCCATCATGTGGGGGGTGAGGATGTAAAAGGCGTCGTGGGCGCTGTCGCAGGAGACGCCGAATTTCTCATTGAAGGCGGCGTTCTCCGTTTCGATCTGACCGGAGCGCTTCCGCCCGCCCTCAAACACGCACAGGTCGGCGGACAGCTCCTTGTGAAAGTCCAGAATGATCCACTGGCCCTGGAACACGGTCTTGCGCTTTTCCTCTGTGCGTGGGTTGCCATCCTTGTCGGTCGCGGTAAATAATGTTGTATCGCGGGCATTTCGTAGTCTGTTGATAGAAAAATTTTAATGTTGAAATTTTTATGAAAGGTGAGCCTCATGCAACTCAGTGTAGTTCATCAGCGTATTCTCCTGCTGCTGAAATTTCTTTTGGAACAGACGGATGAGGCCCACTATGTATCGGTGGCAGATATCCTGCGGTTCTGGGAGGCCCACGGCATCCACGGCAATCGGAAGAATGTGTACAGCGACATCCAACTGCTCATGGATTCCGGCGTGGACGTCATCTGCATCCGAAATATGCAGAACCGCTACTTCATTGGCTCCCGGCTGCTGGAACTGCCGGAACTAAAGTTGCTGGTGGACGCTGTGGAGTCCTCCCACCTCATTACAGAGAAAAAGAGCGCCGCCCTCATCGAGAAGTTGGGCCATCTCACCAGCCGGCACAATGCCGCGCTTCTGAACCGCCCTGTCTACATGGACGGCACCGCCAAGCCGGACAATGAAACTGTGTACTACGCCATCGACGCGATCCAGACGGCGATTCACAAACAACGGGCCATCTCCTTCCAGTATTTCGAGTACACGCCGAAAAAGGAAAAGGTCCTGAAACACAAGGGCTACCGCTATGGATTCAGCCCCTATGTCCTCATCTGGAGCCGGGATTTCTATTACGCCGTGGGCTGGTCGGAAAAGCACGGCAAACTGGCCCAGTTCCGGGTGGACCGCATGACGGCCATCCAGGATTCAGATGCCCCTTACATAGCGGATCCGTCCTTTGACCCAGCGGCATACGTCCGGGAGGTCTTTGGAATGTATCACGACGCGCCCCAACAGGTGACGCTGCTGTGTGAAAACCGCACCATGCGAAACGTCATAGACCACTTCGGAGAGGACGTGGACACGGAGATTGTAGGCGCCAACCATTTCCGGGCCACCGTGGACGTGGCGCCTACCCCGCCGTTCTTCGCCTGGGTGTTCACCTTTGGCGGCGCCATCCGCATCGAGGGGCCTGCGGATGTGCTGGCAAAGATGAAAGACATGGCCGCGTGGCTGCGTACATAAAAGCAAGAGGGATCCGCCCAGGAAACGCTGGGCAGATCCCTCTCACCTTTACGGGGCAGGAGGACCGCTGCGGGGTGTATCCCCGCAGCGGTCCTCCTGATTTTAGTCCGAAAAGTATACCGGCCTGCCAATGGATGTAAAGCCCTCGATGCCGGTGATCACCACATTGTTGTATCCGCTGGCGCAGTGGATGATGAGCAGATTGCCGCTCTCGTCCCTGCCGCCTACAATGCCCACATGGGAGTCCTCTGGATATACAAGGCCGCTTTGATCTTCATGCTCGGTCTCCTTTTCGTTCAGTTTTTTCATCCTGGTGCGCATGCAGTCATCCTCGCTGCCCCAGCAGAGAAAACCATGAGAAGGGTAGGGGCAGCCCTCGCAGCGGGAGAACTGCCGGCACACTGGTTTTTGTTCCGGCTCCGGGGCATAGCCGGGCGCATAGTTGATGTGGAGCAGCCATTTCTTCACACTACTCCACTTAGGAGGTGGTTGATTGACCACCCCGACATAACTGTTCAGTTTTTTGGGATCCACACGGAGCACCTCACTTGCTTTTTCTGCTCTGAAAACAAAAAAGCGGGGGCCGTATTCTGCCCGATGGCAGATGATACGGCCCCCGCCTTGTTCAGCGTAGGATCTATAAATTCATTTGTGGTTCCTGACTCTGGACCTGCTCCAACCGGCTCTGCAGATCCGGGACGGTGTACTCGATTTTTGTTCTGGCCTCCTGAATGGCTTCTTGCTGCTTGTAGTCCAGCTCTGGGCCTTCATAGAACCAATGCTCCGCGGAGCGGTACAATTCTGTGAGTTCCTCCGGGGTAAATAACTGCGCTCTGGGGATCAGGCCGGAGCGGACAGCAAAGTCCTGCTTGGCGCTCTGGAAGTCATCTTCATAGTAGTGACCGTGGCTGACTCCAGTTCGGTCATAGTCCCAAATCCAGGTTACAAATTGATACCCCTGGCCATTTTCTCGTTCCTGGCCTGCCAGCACCGCGCCGCCGAAGTCCGCCAGCAGGCGGAAGTCCTCATGCAGGCCAGAGGCATGGAGCAGGGGGGCGTTTTGCATCGCTTCCACATAACTGTATACCTCGTCCGCGGCCACGGCCACCTGATGGTACAATTCACTGGCCTCCTCGTTTTTGCTTCCCACAGGCAGCAAAAACACATCGTTGGCCGGTGAAACGAAGAGGACAGGCTGGCCGTGGAGGAACACCTCCAGCCGCTTTTCATCTATGGCGGATGACTCAATTCCGTCTATATTGAGCCGCCGGGACAATTCCGCAAAAAATTTATTTCCCATATAATCCCTCTTTCCTCTTTTGCTTTTCTGGATATGCATTTATTTGAACAAATTGCTGCGTCCACCTTTGTAAAGAAAAAAAAGGCCAAGACCCTGTTTCCAAGATCTTGGCCCAGTAAACCTTATTCTCTATGAAAAAATACGCGAGTTCAAGTCCTGTCTGAAGGTAGTGTCAAGAGTTGGACCTGTTGACAAAAGTCCCAAATACCCCATTCCCATGGTATAATTGAAATAAGGGAGGAATGGAGCATGATGGGACGGCAAAGCGGTCAAATGAGTATGGTGATT
>NZ_JACJLC010000158.1 GCF_016901955.1 Pseudoflavonifractor phocaeensis | reverse complement strand
CCACCTGATCTTCACCCTCACCAACACCTGCACCCGCTGGAACGACGACGACACTACCACCACCTACCCCCTGGACGGCAGCCACATCGACGGCGGCTGGGGGATCTACCGGCTGGACATGGGGTCCGACGGCATCACCCCCCACCTGGAGACCCTCTACTCCCTGCCGGAGGGTAGCCTGGTGGCGGACTTCTGGGGGGATGAGACGGGGTACTTTCTGCTGAGCCAGGAGGAGGGGCAGCTCCGCCTGCGGATTTTTGACCCCGCCGTCCGGCTGACCCAGACCCTGGACCTGTTCTCCCTGGAGGGGCTGGAATACCAGCAGACCTGGCAGGGGGAGGACTACTTCGTCCCCATGGCCTACAGCGTGGAGAACGCCGACGGCCGGTTTGCCGTGGTTTGCCGGAGGGACGGGGCCTGGCAGCTGGATTTTGTCCAGGGCACCGACGCTCTGAACGCCCTGGACGTCACCTACTTCAACTGGATAGACGACTATTACAGCCCTCTGTATCTGGCCTACAATGGCCATACCCTGGCCATCCGGGATACCCCCTCCCGCAGCGGCACCGACTTCTACCTGGCCCTCTACTCCAAAGCGGGGCTGGAGTACCTGGGCAGCTATTCCTGCTCCCTCAACCCGCCCAACCGCGGATACGGCGGATGTGACCTGACCGTCCCCATCCAGTCCCCCCTGCTGACCTGGACGGAAAGTGGCTCTTGACAAAACCGGCGGGTTCGGCTAAAATGGGTACCAATCAAATCCCAAACGGCTAGGATGGGAAGAAGGCATGTCCCCGCCCCCTCAGAGAACCGGTGGTTGGTGCGAACCGGCGGGGGAAGATGTGCGTATACTGATCCCGGAGCCGCCTGTCTGAAACTTGCGTAGGGCAGGCCGTAGCGGCCACGTTACAGGCCGGGGCCTTGTTGGAGGCCGTGAGCGTCCGTCGGTGACGGCGGGCGGAAGCAGGGTGGTACCGCGTATCTTACGCCCCTGACCATAATCTGGTCAGGGGCGTTTTTGTAGGAAAAAACCCCTGACCCAAGGAGGAACTGCTGTTATGAAACCTGCCCACGAAAAGTACATTCCCTTTGTCCCCCTGAAGATGGCCAAGCGGGCCTGGCCCGACAAGGAGCTGAAGGCGCCCCCCATCTGGTGCTCGGTGGACCTGCGGGACGGCAACCAGGCCCTCATCGACCCCATGAACGTGGAGGAAAAGCTGGAGCTCTTCCACACCCTGGTGGACATCGGCGTGAAGGAGATCGAGGTGGGCTTCCCCTCCGCCTCCGAGACCGAGTATGAGTTCATCCGCACCCTCATCGAGGGGGGCCACATCCCCGACGATGTGACCATCCAGGTGCTGGTCCAGGCCAGAGAGCACCTGATCCGCCGCACCTTTGAGGCCATCGACGGGGCCAAGCATGTGATCTTCCACTTCTACAACTCCACCTCCACCCTCCAGCGGAAGGTGGTGTTCCACACCGATGTGGCCGGCGTCACCAAGATCGCCGTGGACGCCGCCCAGCTCATCCGGGAGCTGAGCCAGCCCGCCATCGACAAGGGTATGGATCTCCGCTACCAGTACTCCCCCGAGTCCTTCATGGGCACCGAGATGGACGCCGCCGTGGAGATCTGCCAGGCGGTCATCGAGGCCATCGGGGCCACCCCGGAGAAGAAGATCATCCTCAACCTGCCCACCACCGTGGAAAACTGCATGCCCAACTACTTTGCCGACGAGATCGAGTACTTTATCAGCAAGCTGCCCGGCCGGGACTGCGCCATCATTTCCCTCCACCCCCACAACGACCGGGGCGAGGGGGTGGCCACCGCCGAGATGGGCCTGCTGGCCGGGGCCGAGCGGGTGGAGGCCACCCTCTTCGGCAACGGCGAGCGCACCGGCAACGTGGACATGGTCACCCTGGCCCTCAACCTGTACACCCAGGGGGTGGACCCCAAGCTGGACTTCTCCAACATCAACAAGATCCGGGACGTGTACGAGAAGGTCACCAAGATGAAGATCGGCGAGCGGCAGCCCTACGTGGGCGAGCTGGTGTTCACCGCCTTCTCCGGCTCACACCAGGACGCTATTAACAAGGGCGTCAACTACATGGCCGAGAGCGGCACGGAGTACTGGGAGGTACCCTATCTGCCCATCGACCCCGCCGATGTGGGCCGTCAGTACGAGCCCATCATCCGCATTAACTCCCAGTCTGGCAAGGGCGGCGCCGCCTTTGTCATGCAGCACAACTTCGGCTTCGACCTGCCCAAGGCCATGCACCCCGAATTCGGCCACATCGTCCAGGTGGAGACCGACCGGGTGGGCAAGGAGCTGAAGGCCGACGCCATCTACGACCTGTTCAAGACCCACTACATCGACGCCGTCTCCCCCTATGAGCTGGTGCGCCACTCCTTCGCCGAGTTCACCGACGAGGAGGGCCACTCCCACGTCACCTTCGCCGGCACCCTGCGGCACACCGACACCGTGTTCCAGGTCCAGGGCTCGGGCAACGGCCCCATCGACGCCTTCTTCAACGCCATCCACGGCCAGAAGATGGACCGGTTCACCTTTGTGGATTACAGCGAGCACGCCATCAAGCAGGGCTCCGACTCCCAGGCTGTGGCCTACATCCATCTCCAGGACGAAACCGGCAAAGACTGGTTCGGCGTGGGCATGAGCCACAATATCAACCTGGCCCCTCTGAAGGGCATCCTCTCCGCCATCAACCGGGCTGTCACCAAGGACGGCATTTAACTGAGGTCAGGCGGCAAATCTATAACAGACGCATTTTTTGCATTCGCCTTCACTGCGGGCTGGCGCATACAAATACAGCGCGGACGGCCTTGCTTTAAGGCAACACCGCATAATAAGGCAAAAAGAACCGTCCTGCCAAGACATAGCTTTTGGCAGAACGGTTTGTGTTTAGAATTCTCGCAGAAGGCATACGGATTCAAGCCG
>NZ_JACJLC010000157.1 GCF_016901955.1 Pseudoflavonifractor phocaeensis | reverse complement strand
CCAGCTCACACAGTCTTGTGAAAAGAGCCACATCGTGGCGGGCGGCCCCCTCCAGGGCGGGATCCGCGCCCCCTTGCTCGGCCAGCAGAGCGTAGGGGGACTCGGTGTACCGCAGTTGATCGTACAGCCAGGTCCCAAGGCCGGTGTAGCCTGCCGACCGCAGGGTGTAGAATAGCCGGGCGTAGTCCTCCATGGCCCCGGCCCCGTCGCCGGCGGCCAGCTTGTCCAGCAGGGAGCGGACCAGGGTGAGCTCCGGCTGCCGGGCGATCTCCCGATAAGCGGACACGCCGCCCAGGGCGTACCGCAGTGTTTCAAATTCCATGGGTGTGCCTCCTTTGTATAAATCCATTTTATGCGCGGGGCCGCCCCCTGTCAATGCAAGGCTTGACTTGGCGGCCGGATTTCCGTATCCTTGAGGAAAGAACGGAGGAAAGGAAGTCTTGTCTATGTTATTGCGGGAGCAGCGGGAGCAGGTGGTGGAGTACGGCAAGCGGCTGGTGACGGCCGGCCTGACCGACGGTACCTTTGGCAATCTCAGCGTCTTTGACCGGGACCGGGGGCTCATGGCCATCAGTCCCTCGGGGATGGACTATTTCGCCACCACCCCCGCCGACGTGGTGGTCACCGACCTGGAGGGCAAGGTGGTGGACGGAGTGTGGAAGCCCTCCAGCGAGCTGGACCTCCACCGGCTGTTCTACCAGCGCCGCCCCGACGTGAACGGGGTGGTCCACACCCACTCCACCTTTGCCACTGTGCTGGCCTGTCTGGGCTGGGCCATTGAGCCGGTGCACTACCTGGTGGCCTATGCCGGGCGGCAGGTGCCCTGCATTCCCTACTACCCCTTCGGCTCCCTGGAGCTGGCGGAGGCCGCCTGGGCGGCCATGGGGGAGGAGTACAACGGCTGCCTGCTGGGCAACCACGGCCTGCTGGCGGTGGGGGGCAGCCTGTCCTTCGCCTTTGACGCCGCCCAGCAGCTGGAGTTTCTGGCCAAGGTCTACTACTATACCAAAATGGCCGGGGGCGGCGTGAACCTGACCCCCGGCCAGCTGGAGGCCGTGCTGGGGAAATTCCAGACCTACCGGCAAGTCTGACTTCCCTTCCCTTGCATTTTGCCCCGGCATAGCGTACAATTTGGACTGGAATCCAAGAGAAAGAGGGAATGCGCCATGGATCGGGAGGAGGCCTTCGAGTTTCTGGACCGGACCGCCCGGGGAATCGCCGAGATGTTCGGCTCCAGCTGCGAGACCCTGGTCCACGACATGGGGGACCCCAGCCACCCCATTTTGTCCATTTATAACGGCCACGTGTCCGGCCGGACGGTGGGCTCCACCCTGGACATCCTGGGCACCGCCAAGGAGCTGGACCGGGACGCCCTGGTCACCGACTTTGTGAACCTGTACGCCACTACCCCCACCGGTCAGCAGATCAAGAGCAGCACCTTCCACCTCATCGGGGAGGGGTACAACCTGGCCCTGGGCATCAACTTTGACTATAGCTCCCTGGTGTATGCCAACCGCATCCTGGTGGACCTGATGAGCGCCGAGGCCGACCTTCAGAGCGCCATGTGGCACGGGGGGGACGACCAGCTCACCGAGATTTTTGACGAGTGCCTGGCGGCGGTGGGCAAGCCGGTGAACGCCCTGACCAAGCGGGACCGGATGAAGGTCATCGCCCTGATGGAGCAGAAAAACGCCTTTTCCTTCCGGAAATCCGTACCCTTTGTGGCCAAGCGGCTCCAGGTGTCCCGGTACACGGTGTACAAATACCTGGGGGAGCTGGCCGGGGAGACGGCTGGGGAGGAAGCCGACAAGGAGGAATAGATCCCATGTATCAAGACAAGCTCAACGCCTATTTTGACGATCCCGCCCGGCGGGAGCAGCTGGTGGAAGCCATCTCCCGGCTGGTGCGGGTGCGCAGCGTCCGGGAGGACCCCCGGCCCGGCATGCCCTTCGGCCCCGGCCCCGCCGCCGCCCTGGCGGAGGCCCTGACCCTGGCGGGGGAGCTGGGCTTCTCGGTGAAAAACTATGACAACTACGTGGGGGCGGTGGACCTGAACGACCGGGAGACCGCCCTGCACATCCTCTGCCACCTGGACGTGGTGGGGGAGGGCACCGGCTGGACGGTGACGGCGCCCTATGAGCCCGTCGAGGTGGACGGGATGCTGTACGGCCGGGGCACCGACGACGACAAGGGCCCCGCCGTGGCCGCTCTGCTGGCCATGCAGGCGGTGCGGGATCTGGGAGTGCCGTTGAAGAAGAACGTCCGCCTGCTGCTGGGCACCGACGAGGAGAGCGGCTCGGGGGATATCGCCTACTACTACAGCAGGGAGCCCTACGCCCCCTACACCTTTTCCCCCGACGGGGAATTCCCCGTCATCAACCTGGAGAAGGGGAGCTACAAGCCGGTGTTCACCAAGACCTGGCAGGCCGAGACCGCCACCCCCCGGGTAAAGGAGCTCCACGGGGGCTTCCGCATCAACGTGGTGCCGCCGGAGGCCTCCTGCGTCATCGCCGGCCTGTCCGCCGATGCCGCCCGCCCCTACTGCGACCAAGCCGCCGCCCAGACCGGCGCGGAGTACGTCCTCACCGAGGAGGGGGACGACCTGCGCATCCTGTGCAAGGGCAAGGGGGCCCACGCCTCCACCCCGTCGGAGGGCAACAACGCCATCACCGCCCTGCTCCACCTGCTGCGGGCCCTGCCCCTGGCCAAGGTGGGCTCCACCGCCGCCCTTCACAGCCTGAACGCCCTCTTCCCCCACGGGGACTGGGAGGGCAAGGCCCTGGGCGTGGCCCAGGCCGACGAGCTGTCCGGCCCCCTGACCCTGGCCTTCTCCCTGCTGGAGGTTACCCCTGCCGGCCTGTCCGGCCAGTTTGACAGCCGGGTGCCGGTATGCGCCAATGAGGAAAACTGCAAGGGGGCGGCAGAGGCATCCTTTGCCAAATTTGGCTTTGCCGCAGAGGGGGAGATGGGAGCCCCCCACCACACCCC
>NZ_JACJLC010000156.1 GCF_016901955.1 Pseudoflavonifractor phocaeensis | reverse complement strand
GAACCGGCGTATGCCCCAGTAGGTCCTGGCGGCCCTCCCCGTTACCGGAGGAGCGTATGTTGGTACGCAGGTATTGGGTGGTACAGCGATGTGCTTATATGGCGCTCGTCCCTTTCCGGGGACGGGCGCTTTTTTCAGTGATATGGGAGGAATGAACCATGAGCAACATGACAGAGATCCGCTGGCATGGCCGGGGCGGCCAGGGGGCCAAGACCGCCTGCCTGCTGCTGGCGGATGCCGCCTTTGCCTCGGGCAAATACGTCCAGGGCTTTCCGGAATACGGCCCGGAGCGGATGGGAGCCCCCATCACGGCCTACAACCGGATCAGTGACGAGCCCTGTACCATCCACTCCAATATCTATGAGCCCAACTATGTGGTGGTGGTGGACGAGACCCTGCTGTCCACCGTGGACGTCACCGCCGGTCTGGACCCGGAGGGAGCCATCGTGGTAAACACCGCCCAGCCCCCGGAGGCCATCCGGCCTCTGCTGCGTGGGTATCCCGGAAAGGTGTACACAATCGACGCCCGCACCATCTCGGAGAAGCACCTGGGAGGTTACTTCCCCAACACCCCCATGCTGGCCGCCATCGTCCAGGTGAGCCGGGTGCTGGACACCGGCCGCTTCATTGCCGATATGGAGGCCTCCTTCCAGCACAAATTTGCCACCAAGCCCCAGGTCATCCAGGGGAATATGAACTGCCTGATCCAATCCATGAAGGAGGTGCACGGCGCATGAGCCGTCTGGCCAAAGATATCAACGAACAGATCCCTTGGCAGGAGATCAGCCCCGGCGGGGAGATCTGCGAGGGAGGCACCGCCCGGCTGGTGCGCACGGGGGACTGGCGCTCCGACGTGCCGGTGTGGGAGAGGGACAAGTGCAAGCAGTGCCTGCTGTGCGCCCCCTTCTGCCCCGACTCCTCCATCCCTGTTACCGACGGCAAGCGGGGGGAGTTTGACCTGGACCACTGCAAGGGCTGCGGCATCTGCTGGAAGGTGTGCCCCTTCCAGGCCATCCACATGGAAAAGGAGGTGCGGTAAATGAGTATCCGGGAACGTCTCAGCGGCAACGAGGCCATTGCCTACGCCATGCGGCAGATCGACCCCGACGTGTTTGCCGCCTTTCCCATCACCCCCTCCACCGAGATCCCCCAGTATTTTGCCCAGTATGTGGCCAACGGTCAGGTAAGCACCGAGTACGTCACCGTGGAGAGCGAGCACTCCTCCATGTCCACCTGCGTGGGTGCCGCCGCCGCCGGGGCCCGGGCGGTTACCGCCACCTCCTCCTGCGGTCTGGCCTTTATGTATGAGATGCTCTATGTGGCGGCATCCGCCCGGCTGCCCATCACTCTGGCCTGCGTCAATCGGACCCTCACCGGCCCCATCAACATCAACAACGACCACTCCGATGCCATGGGCGCCCGGGATTCCGGCTGGCTTCAGATCTACGCCGAGAACAACCAGGAGGCCTATGACAACTACCTCCAGGCCATGCGCATCTCGGAGGATCCCCGGGTGCGCCTGCCCATCATGATCTGCCAGGACGGCTTTATCACCTCCCACGCCGTGGAGAATATTTTGCTGGAGGAGGACGCCGCAGTCAAGAAGTTCGTGGGGGAGTATGCCCCGGAGAACTACCTCCTCAAGCACGACAACCCCCTGGCGGTGGGGCCCTATGATACCTGCCCCTACTGCATGGAGCACAAGGTCCAGCAGGCCCACGCCATGATGAACGCCAAGGAGGTCATTCTGGAGGTGGCCGCCGACTTTGAAAAAACCTTTGGCCGGAAGTACGGCTTCTTCGAGTGCTATGAAATGGAGGACGCGGAGGTGGCCCTGGTGCTCATCGGCTCCACCGCCGGCACCGCCAAGGCCTGCGTCCGCCAGCTCCGTGCCCAGGGCGTCAAGGCGGGGCTCATCAAGCTGCGGGTGTTTCGGCCCTTCCCCGCCCAGGAGCTGGCCGCCGCCCTGGCCCACGTGAAGGCGGTGGCCGTCATGGACAAGTGCGAGGGCAACTCCGGCTGCGGCGGGCCCCTCTTTGCCGAGACCTGTGCCGCCTGCTACGACCTGCTCACCCGGCCCATGATGACCAATGTGGTGTACGGCCTGGCGGGCCGGGACTGCCGGGTGGAGGACGTGGAGAAGGTGTACCGCCACCTGCTGACCATGGCCGAGACCGGCATCGCCGGTCCCCGCTACCTCCACATGGGGCAGCGCAGCAACGAACAGGAGGTGCTGTAACATGGCATACAACCACAAAAAGGAGCTGTCCAAGCCCGAACGGTTCGTGGGCGGCCACCGGCTGTGCGCCGGCTGCGGGGCCGGTATCGTGTGCCGGGCCATGACCCGGGCCCTGGACGAGGGGGACAAGGCTGTCATCTGCAACGCCACCGGCTGCCTGGAGGTGTCCTCCTTCCTCTACCCCTATACCGCCTGGGAGGACAGCTACATCCACTCGGCCTTTGAGAACGCCGCCGCCACCTGCGGGGGTGTGGAGGCCGCCTATAAGGTGCTGAAAAAGAGGGGAAAAATCCAGGACAACTATAAATTCATCACCATCGGCGGCGACGGCGGCACCTACGACATCGGCTTTCAGTCTCTGTCCGGGGCCATGGAGCGGGGCCACGATATGGTGTACTTCTGCTATGACAACGAGGCCTACATGAACACCGGTATCCAGCGGTCCTCCTCCACCCCCCGATTCGCCAGCGCCACCACCGCTCCCTCCGGCAGCGTGTCCACCGGCAAGGTTCAGGACAAAAAGGATCTGACCCAGATCATGGCCTCCCACAACATTCCCTACGTGGCACAGACCACCTTTTTGGGAAATTTCAAGGATTTTCACGAAAAGGCCCACCGGGCAATCTACACTCCCGGTCCCGCCTTTGTGAATGTCCTTACCCCCTGTCCCAGAGGCTGGCAGTACTCCCCCGAGCTGCTGCCCGAGCTGTGCCGTCTGGCGGTGGAGACCTGTGTGTGGCCTCTTTTTGAGGTGGTGGAGGGTCAGTGGATGCTCTCCTATGAACCCAAGAAAAAACTCCCCGTTACCGAATTCATGAAGCTCCAGGGCCGGTTCAAGCACTGCTTCCAGCCGGGCAACGAGTGGACCCTGAAGGC
>NZ_JACJLC010000155.1 GCF_016901955.1 Pseudoflavonifractor phocaeensis | reverse complement strand
CTCCTGATGTGAAGTCTTAAAAAACTGACTGTCAGCTTTTTGAGTTTTGGGATATTGTCTCACATTTTCGAGGGATACGGAAGGTGGGTGGTCGTTGAGCGCTTACCAAAAAACAAAATAATAGGGATAAAAACGCAACATATTGATAATAGTATTCAACGAAACCCACTACATATCGTAGAAGCCATAAAATCGCAATCGAGTGGGAATGACGCTCGAAACGGCGCAAACCCGCATGAATACAGGCTTTTTTGCCCGCCCATATTGCTCTTGATACTGGATTGATACTATTTGTGTCCGCCCGGTACTCTCAAGAGAATAATCCCAAAGGGACAAGCAAAACCGCCCTGCTGAAGGATTGCGGTATGTAATGTTGCTCTTTTTTCCCTGACCCCCGGCGGGTGTTCATTGCTCCCTATACGATTTCCTGCCATATTCTCCCCTTGCGGGGATAACAGACAAAAAGTGCGTTTCCCCTCACCGTTTCGATGGGGGTATTATAATAGGGAATTTTTAGGGGTTTCTTAGAAATCGCTTAGGTTTTAGGCAGTTTTGCTGAAATTTGAAGATTATCCGCTTTTTGTATTATTATATATTCATATTGGCTAAAAAGAACCAGCCAAAACTATGCATTCTATATGTGCAATTAGTCTGACAAGATTTTCTACATCTTATTTTTCTATTCTACCAAGGGTACACTAAACTTGTCAACATATTTCTTGTGGTCGGAGGGTTGGCAAGTGGAATATGGAACTATTCGGATTAAGCTGGACGAGCTGTTGAAGGTATCCGGTCTTAGCAAGAACATGCTGAGCCATCGGGCTGAGATGCAGCGGACGCAGATCAATAATTATTGTAAAAACCAAATTACTCGTTTAGATATAGATGTCCTCGCAAGGCTTTGTACGGTGTTGAATTGTGAGATCGGCGATCTATTAGAATTTATACCACCAGAAAAGATAGAAAAATGAGGCTCGCAGGAGGCATAGCAATACTTTTCCAGCATATTGGACGATCGGCATTTCAAATGGGAACGGCAAATTAATTATAAACGCAGTTGCAAATTCTGAAGCTCATTTTCTATTGGTTATCACCGAGAGTCTTTGCAAAATCACCGAAATACAACAAAAAAGAACCGGTCGAGATCTCGTGCATGAAATCTCGACCGGTTTTCTGTTATTGGGGAATTAACTTAGTATTACTTCGACTCTTTGCGGAAGCACATGAACCAGTCCAGGCAATACTGATTCTCGCTCTGGTTGTCCATCCGCTCCTTGGCTACGCCACAGCTGCCAGCGGTGGGTACGATGACATCATCGCCGGGTCGCCAGTCGGCCGGGGTGGCGCATGCGTCGGCGTCCGCTTTCTGGAGCGCCAGGATGATACGCTTGATCTCGTCAAAGTTGCGGCCCGTGGACAGCGGATAGTACAGGATGGTTCGCACCACGCCGTTGGGGTCGATGACAAACACCGCCCGTACCGCCTGGGTGTTGGACTGTCCCGGCTGGATCATGCCGTACTTGTTGGCCACCTCCATGCGGATATCCTCGATGAGGGGGAAGGTCACATTGATGTGTTTCTTACCGTTCCACTCCAGCTCCTGGATCTTCCGCAGCCAGGCGATGTGGGAGTAGATGGAGTCCACTGAAAGGCCCACCAGCTCAGTATTGAGAGCCTTGAACTCGTCGATCATGGAGCCGAAGGTCATAAACTCCGTGGTGCAGACCGGGGTGAAATCCGCAGGATGGGAGAAGAGGATCACCCATTTGCCGGCGTAATCCTCCGGGAATTTGATAGGGCCCTGGGTGGTGACAGCCTCGAAGGACGGGGCCTTGTCGCCAATAAGAGGCATTCTGTTTTCCTGATCCATGGTAAGCGCTCCTTTCGTTAGTAGTCAAGTTCGATGAATATGATATATGGGTTCTTTGGAGAAAGGCCGTAATACTCTATCTGAAACAGAGTTAACCCAGCAGCTCGCTCTCCAGATCCTGCAGCATGATGTCCAGTGCGGAGATACCACCCTCGGCGGTGTACCACACGGCGGGGTGAGCCAGATAGACGATGTTGCCGTTCTTGTAGGCGTCGGTTCCCATCACCAACTCGTTTTCCATGATCTCCTGGGCCAGCTTTGCCCCGTCGGTGCCGATGGCGGCGTCGCGGTCCAGAACGAAGATATAGTCGGGTGCCTTCTCCACGATGAACTCAAAGGATGCTTCGTTGCCATGGGTGGAGGTGTCGATGTTGGCGTCCACGCCAATATTTTCGAAACCAATTTCGCGTCCAATCATGGAGCAGCGGCCGTCATTGCCCAGCACATTGTAGCTGCCGCTGGTGACCAGTCCTACGATGGCGGTCTTACCGGCGGCAAATTCGGACAGGGCGGTAATGCGGGCATCGAAGTCAGCCATCAACTCGTCTACCTTGTCCTCCAGACCAAACATGGAGGCGATGGTAGTGGCATTCTGCCGCACGCTCTCCACGACCCCAAGCTCGGTATCCGTGGCCAGATAGACTACAGGAGCGATTTCGCTGAGGGCGTCATAACTGGAAGCCAGACGGCCGCCGATAAAGATGACATCCGGCTCACAGGCCATGACGGCCTCCAGATCGGCCTCCTTGATGGTGCCCAGGTTGGCAATGTCGTCGTTGATGTAATCCTGGAGGTACTCAAGGCTGGTATCGGCGGTGCCCACTACCCGGTCACCCACACCCAGGGCGTCCAGAATGTCCAGGGAAGCCATGTCCAGAATGGCGATGCGCTGAGGATCGTAAGGCACCTCCAGCTCCGCCGCCTCCTTGTTGGCATTGAGGCTGGTAATAGTCACGGACTCAGGGGCTCCACCATTTTGGGTTTCTCCGCCGGACTGACTGCTGCTGGGAGAGGAGGTATTCTCGGAAGAATCGCCGCCGTTCTGAGCGGAGCAGGCCATGAGGCTCAGGGCCATCACGCCGGCCAGGGCAAGAGAAAGCATCTTTTTCATGTTCATTTTTATGACCATTCCTTTCCGCTGCGCTGCAAGGCACCAAAGGGTATGAAACACAGGAGCCTCTAACGCAGCAAGTCGTAATTTGTTAGGGCAACACCGCATAATAAGGCAAAAAGAACCGTCCTGCCAAGACATAGCTTTTGGCAGAACGGTTTGTGTTTAGAATTCTCGCAGAAGGCATACGGATTCAA
>NZ_JACJLC010000154.1 GCF_016901955.1 Pseudoflavonifractor phocaeensis | reverse complement strand
TGCCGGCGCCGTCACCGGCGATGATGCCCATGACGGTGGCGTACTCGATGTACTTCTCAGACCAGATGCCGTCGATGTCGGCGTAGGTGGGGACGGGCTTGATGCCGGTCACAGGCTCCACGCCGCCGTTCATCAGGTAAGCAATGATCTTGCTCATCTCTTCACGGGTCAGAGTGTCAGAGGGAGCGAAGAAGGAGCCGTCTTCCTTGCCGTCGATGACGTTCAGCGCCACCATGGTGGAGACAGCCTCTTGATGCTGGATCTCATCGTAGTCGGTGAAATCCTGTGCGTTCGCAGCGCTGGCGCCCACGACCATCATGCCCATGAGCATCATGGCGGCCAGGACCAGGCTGAGAACACGCTTGAGGTTTCTCATTTTGGTATTCCTCCTTAATTTTTTTAGACTTTAGGCAAGGAAACAATTTATAGGCCTGCCCTCAATCCCTTGTCCCCCAAGCGATTCCGTATGCCCCGTGTGCTACCGGTAGCCGCAGGGTAGCCGTTTTTGCCCCAAAATCGGTGCAGATACAGTCTGCTAGCGGTGCTCAAAACAGTCACAAATCCAAGTAAATGGAAACATTTTGGCATAGTTTCCTTGGAGAAAATATATTTGCTCCATACAACCGCATTTTGCGGCTACCCGACGGTTCCCAGGTAACATTTATATTACAATAGGGCCAAAACAGTTGACGGCGGCGGGGAATCAGGTATGATTAACATAGAACAATCAGGAGTATCCCGCTCCTTTTTACTATCTAACGAAGGAGGGAACCACCATGGGAATCATCAAGCGGGCGTTGACGCTGATCCTGTCCGCAGTGCTGCTGCTGGGCGGGCTGGTTCTGGGGGTATCGGCCACAGACCTACCCTTTACCGACGCCGACCAGATCTCCAACACGGAAGCGGTGGCAGTTATGAACGCCGTGGGTGTATTTCAGGGCAGCGGCGGTGCTTTCTCCCCCGCAGGCATTCTGACCCGGGAGCAGGCCGCCAAGATCATCTGCTATATGCTGGGGGGCCAAGAGGAGGCCGAGGCCATATCCGCCGACGAATATCTGTTCACCGATGTGGCATCCACCCGCTGGTCAGCCCCTTATATTGCCTATTGCGTCAAAAACGGCATTCTTTCCGGGGACGGTTCCGGCAAGTTCGACCCGGAAGCCCCCCTCACCGGCGGGGCCTTTGCCAAAATGCTGCTGGTGGCTCTGGGCTATGACCCCTCCATTGAGGGCTATACCGGCAGCGACTGGATCCTGAATGTAGCCTCCACCGCCCTGGCCCTGGGCATTGCGCCCCAGAATATGAATCTGCTGGAGGCACTGAACCGCGAGGATGCGGCCCAGATGTGCTATAAAACGCTGGTTTGCGATATGGTGCGCTACAAGAGCGTCAATGAGATCTTCACTGACCGCCCGGCAGTGGGCAAGGTGGAGGGCTACTACGAAAACGACTACAACGAGACCCGGGACGGGGTTCAGCAGTTTTGTGAGGCCTATTTCCCCGAGCTGCGGCTGGTAACCGCCTACGACAACTTTGGTCGTCCCGGTCGGGGCTGGCTGTGGAGCGGGAAGACTGTTTACTACGTCGCCCATACTCCTGTGGCCATATTGACCAGCCGGACCGATGCTGACACTCTGGCTGTGGATCTCAGCGGCTATTTTCTCCGGGACCGCAGCCTTTACGCCGTGAACAAGCGGATATCCAACACCCAGAACGTCAGCTTCAATGCCAATCTCAATTTAACCTTTGTGGGTCCTGAAAACACTACCGCTCAGTCCTCCGTGGCCATTGTGGGCCGCACCACGGCGGATTTCCTGGCCGAACTCACCGGCAACGGGTGTCAAGTAGAGCTGTATGCCGACGAGAAAAACGTGATCACCGACGTTGTGGTGCTCCGGTACGCCGTGGACACCGTCACCGGCATTACCATCGCCCCTGGCAAGATTGCCTATACCGTAGGTGGAACCAGCTATCTGGACTATCAGAGCGGCTACGGAACCGACACCGTCGTGGTGGACAGGCCCATCAAGGTGGGCGATACTGTCACCTACACCGTAGCGGGTGGCGTGGCCTATCTCTATTCTACTGCCCAGGTGAAGGGCACTCTAACCGCTGTGGCTGGGGATACGCTCCAGATCTCCGGGCTTACCTACCCCCTGGGCGGCGGGGTAGCCGGGGTTCCCGATCTGACTGTGGAGGACCAGGGGGTCTTCTGCCTGGATCAGTTTGGCAATGTGGTGGATTTGCGTACCGACACCCGGACTACCGGCTACGCTAACGTGGTAAATGCGGCAGGGATCTATACTCCCGCTGATCAGGAGCTGGGCCTGCCCGCAGTCGGCCCTGCCGTAACGGTCACCGTGGTCACCGCTACCGGCAGCTCAGGGCAGTATCAGGCCGCTCTCCACACACTCACCGCTGCCGATCTGGGGCGGGGGGAGCGGACCGCCGCCAACGCGCCCACCGTCCGGCTGGAGCCGGGGGACGTGGTGATTCGCAACACTGATTTGCTTGTATACGATGCCAGTGCCGGTGATGCCACTGCCGCTCAACTGACCGCCAGCGCGGCCGCCGGACTGAAGACCGTTTGGCTCTATGTGCTGGAGGGCAATGAGATTACCTTCCTGCCCTTGTCCCAGGTTGGGACGGATATGCGCGAGTACACCCCCTATCTGGCAACTGACGTGGATGTGACTGCCCTGCGGGGCGCCAATGTGATGGACGGCTATGTGCTCAACCTGGACAGCAATACCGGCTATGTGACCTATGATATGGTCACCGGCCTTGGCTTCCGGTACGGCAGCACGGACCTGCCTCAGGGTCTGTCCGGTCTGGAGCACGCCCAGGTAGTAGTGCTGGCCGGAGGGACCAGCCAAGGCAGTGCCCTGGTGGTCTTCCTGGACCACACATAAAATTGAGTTTTGTGACTGGACAAAGCCGGCGTCAGCCCCGGAACGGGGCCTAGACGCCGGCTTTGTCTATTATGCCTGAGCGCACGCTATGACGGGTACTCCATGTATCCGTGCAGCGTGCGTTTTTTACTGTCTAATTTGACTATTACGACGTCATTTTGAGATGTTAATTTTCCATTATTTGCACTTTAATTGGCTACCCCGCGGCTACCGGTAGCAAACGGGGCATACGGAATCGCTTGGGGGACAAGGGATTGAGGGCAGGCCTATAAATTGTTTCCTTGCCTAAAGTCTAAAAAAATTAAGGAGGAATACCAAATGAGAAACCTCAAGCGTGTTCTCAGCCTGGTCCTGGCCGCCATGATGCTCAT
>NZ_JACJLC010000153.1 GCF_016901955.1 Pseudoflavonifractor phocaeensis | reverse complement strand
CCAGATCTTCTATCGTCACCATATGGAGCTTCAGTTGCATTCTCCCACCCCCATGTAACTCTATTCTACCATTTACTCTTGGGATTGTGTGGACTTTGTCAACAGCTCCGTTTTGTACCAAATTGAGACTCTGTCTTTATCTTTGCCAAACGGAACTGTATCTTGAGCGGCCAAAGAAGTGGAATTCCAGGCCGATTGAACATGTCGAACAGCAAATGGGACCCTGCTCCCAAACAGAGCACAAGAGCATAAAATTTCATAGACGAAAATAGCGTCATGGTGATCCCGTATATCAGTGCCAGGAATAACAGGCTGTGACAAAATCCTCTGTGCCCGAACGCCCCGCGCATCAATCTGGAAATGATAGGGAGGGTTTTCCCTACCATACTGGTTGGCTGGTCAATATCTGGTAGTATGCTGCCTATCATGGCGGCAACAAAACTTCCAAACACAGCCGGTGTGGAAAGCGGGGGCAGAAATTCAAGGCATCCGCGTGCTGATACAGTTGTTATGATAGCCGCTGCCGCCACGCCGCCAAGTATGTGAGTTCTATATGTAATAACGCCCCTCCCCCTTCTGCTTCTATCACTTTATTTTATTTTATTCAAATCAAGGGCATGCTATCTGCGTGGGAATACAAGTTCAAAATCAGGCCCATATGGACTATTAGGATCGTCTTTCAGTTTCAAACATGCAGAGAATAAAGTTCCGTCTTTTTTGGTCAAATTATTCTTTGCGATCATCTTACCTGCCAGCAGTTCTCTGACATCAGATGCGGAAAAACGAACCTTGCTCAGCATACGTGCTTTGGGCTTCTTCCAAATGATAAAATTACACCCGTGCTCTTTGTGATTAGAGCATGAGTACCCCATAGAAAACTCCTGTATGACCCCGCCACATCTTGGGCATGTTCCCAATGTCATCTGGTTCTGATTTAGCATCAGCTTAAAACCTGTTCCATAAACGCTGTTGGGATCATCAGTCAAGTATAAGTTTGCCTCAAATGTACCACCCTTCTGTGCGACCAAGTTTTTAAAGCAAACAGGTTTGCGTGTAATCTTCTGCCCGTTTTCTGATCCGTCCACCCATCCATAAGACAGCCACGTCATCACATTTGCCGCTGTAATTACGACATTTTGCAGCATTGGTAATTTAGACTTTTTCCAGATAACAAACTTACACCCGTTGCGCCAGTTGGAACACCCGAATCCCTTTTTCCCTTCCACAATTTTCCCACCACAGCGAGGACATATACCAAGCGGTGTGGCGCACTGCCTTTCGGCTGCCAGCTTCGTAAGCAGCGCATCCGGCAGTTTGGGGTATTGCGTGTGAATTATATGTGTCACCGTGTCCAACACACTATCCGTCAAAACGTGATAGTCTCTTACTCCGGTTCTGATATCTTCCTGTAACGCCCACCAGTACGCCGTCATATCCGCCTTTTTTATCTCATCCGGGAGGATGCGGTAAAACTCCCGGGCCTTTTCCGTGGAGATGACATGCTTGCCATCATCCACCAGATATCCGTGATTGATAAGGCCCAAGATAATGCCTGCTCTGGTCGCTGGGGTCCCGATAGATCCGTTTTCGTCCGGCTTGTCTTTATCTTTCTCCCTGAGCAGAGCTTTTGCTTTGGGATCGTCCACATACTTGGCAATACAGGTCATATCAGCAGCCAGACTGGACTGAGTGTATCGCAAAGGAGGCCGCGTATCCTTTTCCAGGATCTCAACCCCACGGACCTCAGCCGAATAGACCCCAGGAGTCAGATTGCATAGCGGACTACCCACAAATACATCTCCGAGATGCTGGGCAAGGCCACCATTGATATGAAAACCCACGGGGAGACCCACGGCAAGTCCGGCTCCTACTCCACCAACTTCCAGATCAGCGGCCGGGAGCTGCTCACCCCGGACGAGGTCCGCGCCCTGGACAACCGGTACTGCATCCTGTTCATCCGGGGCACCCCGCCTGTGCTGGACCAGAAGTACGAACTCATGGACCACCCCGCCATCCGCTATACGGTGGACGGCGGCGGCCCACCCTACATCCACCACAGCGCCGGCCCTGTCTTCCAGGGCCGGCCGCTGTTTTATATAGAGGAACCTTCCGCAGCTGATGAAAAGAAGGAGGAATTGCAGCTATGAAATCCCGTACCCGTACCTTTGAAGCCTGGGCCCGGAGGCTGTTCAAGTGCTTTGCCTGCCTGGTGGTCCTGTTCACGTGTACCGCTGTCCCCGCCTTGGCGGCCAGCAATGAGCCGCTGACGGTAGTGAGTAACCTGAGTGATTTTATATTTTCTCTCATCCGCGCTATTGGCCTGATCCTGCTGGGCTTCGGCATCCTCCAGGTGGGCCTTTCCTTCAAGAGCCACGACCCCTCCCGGCGTGCCAACGGCATGCTCACTGTCGCCGGCGGCATTGTCGTCGTGTTCACTAAGGAAATCCTGAATCTTATCACCGGCAGCGCCGGGGTATAACAAGCTGGCCGGAGGGGCGGTGACGCCCTTCCGGCCAGCTCATTTATGATTCACTTCCTTGGAGATGCCGCGTGAGATCGCGCCCCCTTGTGCAGACGCCCAGGATGTAGACCTGGCGCTTGTCCAGTGCGACGGAGTATAGGATCACATCATTCCGGGTGAGCAGCATGCGGACACCCCGCTCCTTCCAGGGAGAGACGTCATACAGGGGGTACTTCAATGGCAAAAAACTAAGTTCCCCCTGAATAGAGGCCTTCAGCCGGCGATACCACTGTGCTGCCAGGGCGCTGTCCCGGAGCTGCTGGGCAATGTACTCCGCCTTTTCCTCAATGTCCAGCAGGGCGGTTTCCGTATAGCGGATCGTATACCGCCGGGGGTTATCCATGAGAAAACCTCTCCCCCATCCGCTTATCTACGGCATCCTGGTCATAGATTCGGCCTGCATCAATATCCGCCATACTGCTGGACAATTTAACGTCAATCTCGTCTTTGGTCAATTCCTCCCAGGACTTCAATGTGGGGCGGAAAGGCATCCCGCCCTCACGCAGACTCTGCCGGGCGAAGATGCGGACTGCCTCGGCAAAGGAGGTGCCCATCTCCCGGTAGAGCGTCTCCACCTGCTCCTTCAGGGCACCATCCATCCGGATCTGTACGGTTGCGTCCATGGCCATCCCTATCGCCCTCCTTGTAATACGAATGTACTACATTATTCTCTGTATGTCAAGCAAAAATATGTGTCGATTTATGGCAGAAAGAAGGTGAATATTATAGGTTCTGGGAACTGGATAATCGTAAGCGCTCAACGACCACCCACCTTCCGTATCCCTCGAAAATGTGAGACAATATCCCAAAACTCAAAAAGCTGACAGTCAGTTTTTTAAGACTTCACATCAGGA
>NZ_JACJLC010000152.1 GCF_016901955.1 Pseudoflavonifractor phocaeensis | reverse complement strand
CCTGGCGGTCAAACTCCTGCTCCAACCGGTACAGCGGGGAGTACATCACGTACTTCTGTACGGCGAGATGCGCAATGGCGGAGGGAGACGCAAAACTGCCGGGGATCACAGTGGGCTCCATAGGAGTGGGCGTCACATTGGCTTCTCCGGTCTCTTCTTCGCAATAGATAATCCACCACTTCCACGGGAGTCCCTTTGGGGATCACATCGTCAATGCTGCCGGAGCGGCGCTTGCGGGGCTTCTTCTGTTCGCCCTTTTTCGTGGGTTCCACGCTGTCTGCATCCCAAGCTTCGGCCTCATTGAACAGATGGGCAAACTGCTCCATGACGATCTGGTCCAGCTGCTCAGAGGAGCTTCCAAACTGCTTCCGCTTGTTCAGCTTCACTTCGCGGCCATTGGAAGCTGCCGGACTCCAGGCGCTTGTACAGCAGCAGAAATCCATCCCCTTCCCAGTACAGCGCTTTGATCCGGTCCCGCTGCCGGCCGCAGAACAGAAACAACGTGTTGGTGAACGGATCCAGCTGGAACTGCTGCTGAACGATGGCGGCCAGGCCATCAATGCCGCGGCGAAGGTCAGTGTAGCCGCAGGCAATGTAGACCTTGTCCGCGCCGGTAAAATCATTCAGCATGACTGTAGGATCCTCAGCAGCATGGCCGTTGTCTCAGCATCTGCTCCTGAATGGATGTCCACGGAAACATCCCCCAGACGCACGGTAGCCGAGATTCTGGCTGGCGGCGCTACACGCACCTCAGCAAACTGCGGTGCGTGTAGCGCCGCAAGAGAAAACAGCTTTTTTGCCATTTGTAGTAGCTGGAGGGACTGACGCCATTGCCTTCGCACCAAGCCTTGACACCGATACCGCTGCTGCGGCAGTCCGCGATCCGTTCACTCCAAACCGCAATTTTCTCCTGGTGCTTCAGCACCTGTAAATTTTTCTCCATAACTGTCTCCAGTCTCGTATAGTATCTTCCAGTCTCCGAGACTCTACGATATTATCCGCTTTCATGGAGATATTTTCTCACAGTGATCCCATTCCGACAATCCGCCGCCAGATTTGACGGTTACACTTCCTGTTTCGGGAGAATCCGCTGAGACCTGTCGGCTGTCTGCTGAGTGAGAAAGCTGGCCAGCCGTTTACCCAGGATGAGCAGATGGTTCTGGACCATCGGGAACTGGAGGAGATGCTGAACATTCTGCGTGAGGCGGTGTCTCCGAAGGACCGTTCCCGGTGGACCGCATGGGACTCCAATGTGGCTATGGACCGAATGCGCTGTATCCTGGGTGGTATGACGGACGCTCTGGTGGCCATCCAAAAGCAGCCTAAACAGCGGAAGATGGATTGTTTCTATCTGATGATGCAGGTGGATTGGCCTTGGCGCTGACCTTTGGAGGCATCGGCGAGGATGACCTTCCCGGCCAGACGCCAGGTACCCAGCTGGGGCTGAATCGTGATTACATCTCCAGCCTGGCCACGGGATTTCGAGATTGGCTGGACAAGCATGCCCAGATGTCCGATAACTTGCTTACCAAATAGTATAAACAGAAACGGAGGCCAAGCCTATGGCAATTCGTTGCCCGCACTGCGGAAGTCCCGTGATGATCCGGGGTAGCCGGTGGGAGTGCGGCTACTGCGGTGACTTTGGTAGCATTTCCTCGCTCCACCCCTCGGAGAAGGCCAAGTTGATGCGGGCGGCCGCGCCCACTATCCAGGTTACCATCACGGTGACAGATACCTCCGACGAAGAGGCTCCCCACAGTTTTTCCCGAAGTGAGTTAGAGGATATGGTACGCCAGTGGGACTTTGACAAAAACGAGTGGGCCTGCCGGGATCTGCTCATTGCCGCCTTTCCTGAGGCGGTTTGCTTCTGGACGGCAGAGGAACTTTCCAACATGGACACCATGGAACTTCTGGGCAAAGTCGGCGAGTGGAAACCGGAAGTGGGTATCCAGATGATGAAATTTCTGTTGGATACCGCAGAGCGTCATCTCCAAGAGCCGGAAGCTGCGGAACAGTTGCTGGAAAATGATCTGTACGAACTCAGCCGAAATCAAACTGTCCAGCCCGAGTTATTAGCACAACTTAAAGCGGACGAGCACTTGGTACGGCAGTTGTTCCAGAGTGCCTATGCAGGTGACCTTCAAAAGGAATTGCTGAAGGCGTGTGACTGGTTTGGGGAACCGGCACTGAAAAAGCATCTTCGAAATATTTTAGCACATAATTCTTCTTTCAAAGGCTTTGACTAAAATGAGTAGGCAGCCACCCATTTCTACCCTTACTCGCATTCTCAATTATATCGATATAAAAGATGGGCAAAGCTCATTGCCTTGCCCGTCCCAATTATTTTCATTATTTACTGTTCATCTGATTAAAAATGACGCTTTCTCAAAATCTTTTTGGGTAGCAGCCGACATCGTCGATCAGTTGAATAAGGTGTCGATGCTCTGCCCCTTGGTGACAACTCTTCTCTCCACACCCTCAGAAGGGAAATATCTTCTCATCCTTTCGTTCACTAAAATATGCTTCAACACGCTAAACTATTAAATAGCAGTCTTCTTTCTTACTACTCCCGACTCACTGGATCAAGGACTTCTTCTCCCCCCACCCTTTGTTCAGTAGAGGATGTTCTAACACACTAAATCGTTAAATAGAAGTCTTCTTTTAAGTAAGGCGCTGTTCAGTCAGGTTTGTCAAGTCCCAGTGGTGCTGGTTAGTTCCGCTGTTCCCCAGTGGTGCTGGTCAGTTCCACTACTCCCCAACCGGGTGCTGGCTGGTTCCGCTGTTCCCCAGTGGTGCTGGCCAGTTCCGCTGTTCCCCAGTGGTGCTGGCCAGTTCCGCTACTCCCCATCCGGGTGCTGGCCGGTTCCGCTGTTCCCCAGTGGTGCTGGTCAGTTCCGCTGTTCCCCAGTGGTGCTGGCTGGTTCCACTGTTCTGCATCGGGCAGTAGGCTTTAACTGTACTCAGCGGGTGGGGAAACCATCCAACCTACCGCATTTTCTTTGTATTCAAGACTGGTTACGTTCCGTTCTGCACGAGCTGGGTCGTTAGAGGTCTTCACCGGCCGGCACGCGCAGTCCACCCCCTGTGCGGCGCGCGAGAAAAATAGAGTCCTACTCTCTCACGCGGCACAGGGGGTATATCAGACCTGCATTTGATCTGATCAGCGGTAATCTGCCAATCCACTCGCCTCAGTCTTCTCGCTCCATGAGGTTTGTATGAGTGGATTCCCCCGGCTTTCGCCGGCGAGAAGCCCTCCTGCCTAATTTATATGAACCCGGTCAGGCACACCCGGTTGACGGAGGTTTTAGATTACCATGCCCACGCATTCCCCCGAACAGACTTATTGCAGCGGCTCTGTCACACCTGGTCCAGTTATTGATA
>NZ_JACJLC010000151.1 GCF_016901955.1 Pseudoflavonifractor phocaeensis | reverse complement strand
TGGGGCGAGCTGAACCACTGCACTTACTGATTGCCAAGATAAGTGCGTTGAGCTTGTCCGCACCAAGCGTTTTGCCTCTAGCAAAACCTTGATGCCGGGGCAATTCATTCGCCCCGAGCAGATGAAAAGACCGGGGTCCCCGACCGGCCTGCCGGGTGAGGCCAGGATCAACGCCTGGACCATGGAGCAGGCCAAGAAGCTGTGGGGCGAGCTGAACCACTGCACCTATTGATGAAATCGGGCCGGGAGAACGGCATCTGGCCCCCAATCCCAATACAAAACATAATTCCGAGTTATGATGATAACTGGAGGTTTTTATTATGAGCGACATTATGCGTCCCATGCCTTTTGCCCACCTGATGAACTGGATCCTCAGCGAGTACAAGGCCCAGGGCTCCATCTTCGGCGTGTCCAAGCTGGTGAAGCACGACAACGGCAAGGCCCTGCCCATCTTCGAGGAGAAGATCGAGTCCCCCTACGGCCCCGCCGCCGGCCCCCACACCCAGCTGGCCCAGAACATCGTGGCCGCCTACGCCGCCGGCTCCCGGTTCTTCGAGCTGAAGACCGTGCAGATCATGGACGGCGACGAGCTGTCCAAGTGCGTGGCCAAGCCCTGCATCACCGCCGCCGACGAGTGCTACAACTGCGAGTGGTCCACCGAGCTGTACGTGCCCCAGGCCTATGACGAGTATGTGAAGGCCTGGTTCGCCTGCAAGCTGCTGGCCCGTGAACTGGAGCTGGGCGACCCCAACGGCTTCGTGTTCAACATGAGCGTGGGCTACGACCTGGCCGGCATCAAGAGCGAGAAGATCGACAAGTACATCGAGGGCATGAAGGACGCCTCCGCCACCGCCGTGTGGCAGGAGTGCATGGACTGGGCCCTGGCCAACCTGGACAAGTTCCAGAAGGTGGACGAGGCTTACGTGAAGGCCATCACCCCCAAGGTGTCCAACTCCATCACCGAGTCCACCCTCCACGGCTGCCCCCCCGACGAGATCGAGCGCATCGCCACCTACCTCATCACCGAGAAGAACCTGAACACCTACATCAAGTGCAACCCCACCCTGCTGGGCTATGAGTTCGCCCGCAAGACCCTGGACGGCCTGGGCTTTGACTACATCGCCTTCGACGACCACCACTTCGTGGAGGACCTGCAGTGGGAGGACGCCGTCCCCATGTTCCACCGCCTGATGAAACTCACCGGCGAGCGGGGCCTGCAGTTCGGTGTAAAGATCACCAACACCTTCCCTGTGGACGTGAAAGCCGGCGAGCTGCCCAGCCAGGAGATGTACATGTCCGGCCGCTCCCTGTATCCTCTGTCCCTGTCCCTGGCCGGCAAGCTGGCCAAGGAGTTCAAGGGCATGCTGCGGGTGTCCTACTCCGGCGGCGCCGACATCCACTCTGTCAAGCGCCTCTTTGAGGCGGGCATCTGGCCCATCACCATGGCTACCACCCTGCTCAAGTCCGGCGGCTATCAGCGGTTCAGCCAGATTGGCGAGGAGCTGATGGACATCAGCTACGACGCCTGGGCCGGCGTGAATGTGGAGAAGGCCGCCGCCCTGGTGGACGAGTTTGGCGGTGACGGCTACTATCAGAAGCCCATGAAGCCCATCCCCAGCCGCAAGCTGGACAAAAAGGTGCCTCTGGTGGACTGCTTCCTGGCCCCCTGCCGCAACGGCTGCCCCATCGAGCAGGACATTCCCGCCTACCTGATGCTGGTGAAGGCCGGCAAGTTTGAGGAGGCCCTCCAGGTCATCACCCACCGCAACGCACTGCCCTTCATCACCGGCACCATCTGCTCTCATCGCTGCCAGGACAAGTGTATGCGCAACGCCTATGACGAGAGCGTGTACATCCGCGGCCAGAAGCTGAAGGCTGCCGAGGGCGGCTTCGAAGCCCTGCTGCCCAAGCTGCGCCCCGCCGCTCCCGTGGCCGGCAAGAAGGTGGCCGTTATCGGCGGCGGCCCCGCCGGTATGTCCGCCGCCTATTTCCTGGGCCGCTCCGGGGTGGACGTGACCATCTTTGAGCGCAAGGACTCCCTGGGCGGCGTGGTCCGCCATGTCATTCCCGCCTTCCGTATCAGCAACGCGGCTATCGACAACGATGTTAAGCTGATGGAGGCCATGGGCGCCAAGGTGGAGCTGAATTGCGAGGTCAAGAGCGTGCAGGAGCTCTTCGACAAGGGCTACACCCACGTGATCCTGGCCACCGGCGCCTGGAACAAGGGCAGTGCCGGCATGGAGTACGGCGAGGAGATGAACGTTATCGAGTTCCTGGAGGCCGCCAAGAAGGCTCCCGAGAGCCTGAACCTGGGCAAGAACGTGGTGGTCATCGGCGGCGGCAACACCGCCATGGACGCCGCCCGGGCCGCCAAGCGGATCCCCGGGGTGGAGAAGGTCTCCCTGGTCTACCGCCGCACCAAGCGTTACATGCCTGCCGACCAGGAGGAGCTGGAGTTCGCCCTGGAGGACGGGGTGGAGTTCCAGGAGCTGCTGGCCCCCGTGGGCGTGAAGGACGGCGTACTCACTTGCAAGGTAATGGAGCTGGGCGAGCCTGACGCCTCCGGCCGTCGCTCCCCCGTGGACACCGGCAAGGTGACCACCGTGGCCGCCGACACCGTCATCACCGCCGTGGGCGAGAAGGTGGACACCGCCCTGTACACTGCCAACGGCCTGGAGGTCAACAACCGCGGCCGGGCCGTGGTGAACGCCGACACCATGGAGTCCTCCGTGAAGAACGTGTTCGTCATTGGTGACGGCCAGAAGGGCCCCGGCACCGTGGTGGAGGCCATTGCCGATGCCACCAAGGCCGCTCGCGCCATCCAGGACTTCGACGTTGACGTGTATGTGGAGAAGAACGTGAACCCCGACTACCAGGCTCCTTTGGCCAAGCGGGGAGACCTGTGCACCGACTGCAAGAACTGCGACGACGCCCGCTGCCTGGGCTGTGCCACTGTGTGCGAGACCTGTACCGAAGTGTGCCCCAACCGGGCCAATGTGGCTGTGGCGGTGCCCGGCATGCGGATGCGCCAGATCATTCACGTGGACGGTATGTGCAACGAGTGCGGCAACTGCGCCACCTTCTGCCCCTATGACTCCCGGCCCTACAAGGACAAGTTTACCCTGTTCTGGAGCGAGGAGGACTTCAACAACAGCGAGAACGAGGGCTTCCTGAAGCTCAATGGCTCCAATACCCGGGTCCGTCTGGGCGGCCAGGTGAAGGAGTATGACGTGGCCGACGTCGGCTGTGGCCTGTACGAGCCTCTGCGTAAGCTGATCTGCGCTGTATATGACAGCTACAGCTACCTGCTGAAGTAACAGAGACCATCTGCCTGCCTGCCCCCAGGCAGGGCGCATCGCCTCAGCCATGGCTGGGGCTTTGCGC